>CATPAX010000266.1 GCA_955652215.1 uncultured Solirubrobacteraceae bacterium
GGACTGCACATCGCTTCGCTCGCGGGGACGTGGATCGCTGTGGTGGCCGGACTTGGAGGGATGCGCGACTATGGCGGCACGCTCAGCTTCAGGCCTCGGCTTCCGCAGACGCTCACGCGCCTCGCGTTTCGCTTCGCCTTCCGCGGGCGGCGACTGCTCGTTGAGGTGAGGCACGAGCAGGCGACGTACTCCGTGCTCGAGGGCTCATCGCTCGAGATCGCCCATCATGGGCAGGCGGTCACCGTGACAGCCGATCGGCCCATAACCCGCCCTATCCCACCGGCTCCTGCGCGCGATGCGCCTGAGCAGCCTTTCGGACGGGCTCCGCTGCCGCGCAAGCCGCCGTCGTAAGCCGAGACACGCTTCAGCCTGAGGTTGGCGAGTAGGATCGCGCTTGGTGACCCAGTCACAGGTCGAGCAGTTCCTCCAAGCGGTCGGCGCGCTCGACGCCGACGCCGTGATGGCTCTGATGGCGCCCGATTGTCGCTTCCTGACTGCGGACGGTCGCAGCGCGGAGGGTGCCGACGCCGCACGGAGATTACTCAGCGACTTCCTCGGCACGCTGCGGTCGGTCTCACACACAATCACCGGGCAATGGCAGCAGGACGACTTCTCGATCGCCGAGGCCGAGGCGACCTATGTGATGCAGGACTGGCTCCAGGTGAGCAATCTCCGGCGCGCCTTCTTCCTGCGCGAGGGGCCGGACGGTATCACCGAGCTGCGCGTCTACGGCGCCCATGAGCGGCCACTCACCGACCACCGCTCGGGCGAGGAAGGGATGTGGATCGCCGACCGGTGGATGCCACCCCTCTGATCGAGGGCCTTGGACGGGGCGCCAGCCCTCACTCAATGTAGGCGGCGCCGATGCCCGCGAGACCGCTCGAGCTTCGCAGGCTTCAGGCGCCTGCGGGCGCTCGTCGGCGTCCGTGAGGTGGGCTTCTGCCCGCGCGCGCGATCACGGTCCTCGCTCAGCCCAATTTCGAGGAACACCAGGCTCGTAGCTCCGACGAGGCCCAACCCGATCAGCGCTATGGCGAGGATCTGACCAGCGGCGCCGTCGATCAGCGCAGCGCACACGGCCCCAGCCACAACCAGGGCTCCCGCGGAGCCGAACGTCGCCCTGCGCGCATGCTTAGTCACCTCCCGACGAAGCTTACGCGCGGATCGCGGGTCCTCCGCGACGGGACCGTCGCTGCGAGCGTCCGCCACCCCGGCTTGCGCGCGGGGGGGAGGGGTTTTGGTGCTGGGGGATCGTGCCGCCGAGGCCGTGGTCGAGCCCTAGCGTCGTGGCGATCCTCCTGACCTCCTGGTGCTCGGACGGCGCGACGAGCGTGATGCCGATCCCCTTGGCTCCGGCGCGCCCAGTGCGACCGGTCCGGTGAACGTAGGTTTCACTGTCGGCGGGTGGGTCGAAGTTGATCACGTGCGAGATCCCGCTGACATCGATCCCGCGGGCCGCGACGTCCGTTGCGATGAGCGTGTCGATAGCGCCGGACTCGAACCGGTGCAGCGCCTGCTCGCGCTGGCGCTGTGACTTGTTGCCGTGCATCGCCAGGGCCTCCACGCCGTGAGCCCGCAGTCGCTTTACGACCCGGTCAGCTCCGTGCTTGGTCCGCACAAACACGAGCGTGAGCTCCCGGTCGCGCCGCAGTTCGCGAACCAGCGCTTCGATCCGGTGCTCGTGGGCGACCTCGACGAAATGGTGCTCGACGTCCGAGTTTGCCCGGCGCTGCACCGGGCCGAGCTCGACCATGGCCGGGTCGGATGTGTATTGCCGCGCGACACGGCCCGCCTCGCCGTCCAGGGTCGCTGAGAAGAAGAGCGTCTGCCGGCTTGACGGGCACAGCGCGACGATCCGGTCGACCGCCGGCCGGAACCCCATGTCGAGCATTCGGTCGGCCTCGTCCAGAACCAGCATCCGGATCGCGTCGAGCTTGAACGCTCGACGCGCGAGCAGATCCTCGAGCCGCCCGGGGGTTGCGACCACGATGTGCGAGCGAGCGGCATCCTGCGCCTGCTTGACGAGGCCGACGCCACCGTAGACGGCGCTGACGCGTAGTGCGCGTGCGTGCGCGATGCCGCGAATCTCCTCGACGATCTGGGTCGCAAGCTCCCGTGTGGGCGCGAGCACGAGCGCGGCCGGCCGTGGGCCGTCTGCCGCGATCCTGTCCACGAGCGGGAGTCCGAAGGCGAGCGTCTTGCCCGATCCTGTAGGAGACTTGGCGAGCACGTCGCGCCCCTTCAGGGCGTCGCCGATCACCTTCTGCTGGACCGCAAACGGGCGGGTTATTTCCTTACGGGCGAGTGAGTCGACGACGGCGCGTGACACGCCGAGATCGGCAAAAGACTGCATGTGCATGAACAACTCCTTGGCGGCGCTGGGGCCGCGAACGATTCGGGAGGCTATGGCTGACCCGAACCGCTGTCTGCGGGACCCAAGCGAGCTGCCTCGCGGCCGACGGCGCCGACCGCTGCCATCGAACGTAGCAGCTAGCGGGGAGAACTCGTCGGCGTCGGTCGTCGGCGTGCAGCGTAGCCGGGGCTCACCGATCGAACTCCAGTACCGAGTACGCGTTGCACCCGAGGATCTCCCGAACGCCCTCGCGAGCCTCGACCGAGTGGCTCCAAACGACGAACGGCTGATGGGGCCCCATGTCGAAGATTGCCAACACGGTTCCCCCGCGAAGGGGATCGTGCCTGCCCACTTCGGTGAAGCA
Source organism: uncultured Solirubrobacteraceae bacterium (assembly GCA_955652215.1). Next base: position 2,718 of record CATPAX010000266.1, read on the forward strand.
ATCGACGCGTCCCCGGCGCGTCCAAAGTTGCAGGATCCGCCGCGTGCTCGGGGGACGCCCCATGTCGAGCTCGATTTGCCTGCGCATGTCCGCATACGCGTGCTCGACGCGGACGCCGTCGCTCACGCCCGGAATGAAGAACGCGGTCACGCTAAAGCCCGCGGTCGCGGGCGTCCTTGGTGAGGGCTGCGCCCATCGCCGAGGGCTGGATCTGCGCCTGAAGCTCGGCGATCTCCCTACCCTGGCGCTCGGACTCGCGGTGTACGGAGTCCTGGAGTCCCTCGAGCAGTGCCTCGAGATGTGTGACCCGGTTCTCCAGGGCGCGAATCGCGGACCCATCGGGGTTGGCTGTGCTGCTCTGAGCGGGCTTCTCTGCCGCGGCTGAGCGGCGGATCTGCCGGATCCGCGAAACCAGGCCTTCGCGTTCGCGCATGCTCACCGCTTGCCGAGCCGCTTGGGCTGCGCTGGGCGCGGCGGAAACTGCCGGCGCTCCTCGTCTGTCATCGGGCGGATCACCAGCGAACCGCTCTCGACTTGCTCGCGGACATGTTCGAGCTTCTCCTGACGCTTCTCCTCCGCCTTCTCTCGCGTCGTCTTCATCGCGCTAGCTCATCCATGAGGTAGGGGGCAGGAGCTGCAGGGGCGGATTCGATGCACCGGATGCGTCCTTGGCCTCGAGACACAACTCGCGGTCGCAGTAGGTGACCATCTCTCTCCTTCCTTCGCCGGCGCGCTCACAACTGATCAAAGGGGAGATTCGCTGCGTCGGCGAGGAGAACCTCACGAGCGGCGGCTCCACCCGCAAGCTCCACGGTAGCACCCCGGGAGGCGGTGTAACGGACGCGCTTGCCGGGTCGGCAACGTGTAGCGTTGCGTCCGGCTGAGTCCCTATGACGAGACGGAATGAGCCAATGCCAGCGAGGGACATGGGTGGGCGATGACGCCTATAACTGAGGTGACCGTCAGCGGCGGGGCCGTGTACCGAGTCCAAGGGGAACCCGGCGCGGTCGAGCGCGCGATCCTCGACGCGGCTCGCGGCTCCATCATGGAACTCGCATGGCTTCTCGACGCCGAAACAGGGGCGCGAGTCGGGATCAATCCGGCGTACGTGGTCGCGCTGCGGGCGCTCAGCGCTTAGGCGCCGGTGCGTCCAGATGGCGGCGCCGTCGCGGGCGATCGGCGCCGGCACGCCGGCGCGGTAACGCTCTCCTCGCGCGCCCGAGTCGGTGATACCGTGCCAGAAGCAGGACGGCTGGATCGTCGGGACGCATTTGGTCCACGACACGCTGAGGACAATCGATGGATGGCCTGGCATCCCCAACCGGGAAGCCGAGGCAGACTTCGGAAGGCAGCAGCTTGCAACCACCAGACGCAGATAGCGGCGAGAGCCCAGCCGCTACTGGGACGCTTGCCGGCGGTCGATTGCTGTCGGCGATCTCGACCCGATTCGTCAAGCTGCTGCGCGAGCACTACGGTCGCGGACCGATCAAGGCCAAGACCTATGCGCTGGACGACATCATCGGCGTCGTAATGCGCGGCGCCGGCTTCACCCCGCTTGAGAAGACGATGATGGACAGCGGCCGGCCGAAGCGCGTCGTGGCGATGCGCGAGGAATTCCAGCAGATGATGGCGATCCGCTACACCGAGGCGATCGAGGACCTGACGGGACGCAGAGTCCAGGCGTTCCTCAGTCAGGCCCACGTGGACCCCGACATCACGCTCGAGGTCTTCTTCGTCGATCGCCCCCTCGACGGCTTCGGCGCCTTCGAGCTAACCGACGGCGAGAAGCCGCAGCAAACCTAGGGCTCGCAGTGCCGGCGGTAGTCCCGGCAGGTGCTATAGCCGGATGTAGATGTTGGCTGCCCTGTCATCTGGCGGGGCGGGCACGGTTCACCGTCAAGGACAACTCGCCGCTGCGATCTCCAATGCGGTGGTTGGTGAGTTCTCCAGCACGACAGGCCGTGGACCGACGCAGGCGAAGATCGAGGAGCTCACCGGCCGTAAGGTGACCGGCTTCATGAGCGACAAACCACATCGATCCGGACATCGCCGTCGAGGTGTTCATTCTGGAGCCGGGAAAGGAGTAGGGTGTATCGCGAGCCGGCCCTGCGGCTGGCAGCTTGTGTCCGAGCCCGAATACCACCGACGGTGCGAGAGCGCTGCGAGGCGGGGAGCTTGGATCGACGGTTGCGACTGCGGGGCCGGTCCGTCCGCGCAGAGAACCGCGTCTACCGTCAGACCGTAGACAGGGACTCGCTGGCAGTTTCGCGCGCACACGGTGGCGATATCAGCTAAGCTCGATCAAGGTCGAGGCCGTGCGCGGGACCTTGCTGTTCGGCGGAAGTGCAACGATTGAGAGCGGCGCTCGCGCTCGTAGCGGTCAGGATGGCGGCATACGGGGGCGTTGCAGTTCGCAACGTTCACCTAGGAAGTTGGAGCCACCCATGCCTGATAGATCGAAGCGACCCTCTGGCCATCAGCTTCTCGCCGCATACGCACAGCCTCGACTCGCGAGAAGCCTGGTTGACGTGGGCACATCGGTCGTGCCGTATCTGACGCTCTCGGTAGTGATCTACGCAACGCTCGGCATCTCGGTGCCGCTAACTGTCGCGCTGATGGTCCTTGCTAGTGGATTCCTGGTGCGGACATTCGTGATCTTCCACGACTGCACCCACGGCTCCCTTTTCCCCTCCCGGCCCGCCAACCGGTGGCTGGGCCGCCTGGCTGGACTTATGGTGCTCTCGCCGTTCGGGAGATGGCGCCATGACCACGCCGTTCATCACGCCACCTCAGGCGATCTCGAGCGGCGCGGCGTCGGAGACATCCCAACGCTCACAGTGGCTGAATACCGAGCCAGGCCGTGGCGCGGACGGCTCGCCTACCGCGCGTTCCGCAACCCCCTGGTGATGTTCGGGCTAGGTCCGATCGCCGCGATGATCGTGGGGCCCCGGATCGCCAGCCGCTCGCAGCGTCCTCGGCAGCGCAACAGCGTGCTGCTCACCGACGCTGCTCTGCTGTTGGTCGTCGGCGGTTTGTCCTGGTTGATCGGCTGGGACACGTTCTTGCTGGTGTGGGCGCCTTCAGCGATGCTCGCGGGATCGGCCGGGATCTGGCTCTTCTACGTGCAGCATCAGTTCGAGGACGCCTACTGGCAGAGCGCTCCCGAGTGGAGCTACACCGAGGCATCACTGCGTGGCAGCTCATATCTGAAGCTCCCGAAGGTGCTGCAGTTCTTCACAGGCAACATCGGGCTGCACCACGTTCACCACCTGAACGCGCGAGTTCCTAACTACAACCTCGAGCGCGCGCACAAGGAAAACTCGGTCTTTCACGATGTCCCGACCCTGACACTGCTCGACGGGCTACGCGCCGTCAATTTGAAGCTCTGGGACCAGGAGAGGGGGAAGCTGGTCACGTTTGCGCAAGAACGCACGACCAGGACCGGACAAGCCGTCGGGGCAAACCTGCTCCCACAGTCGCACTGACAGGGCTGTTTCCGCCGAGCGCGCCAAGATTTCATAACCCCGGAAAGGGGGCTTACGGTGCCGTTGTTCTTTTTCACTGTCGAGCAGCAGGAGCGAGCGATTGTCGAGCGGTTTGGCAAGTTCGTTCGCGTCGCGGGCCCGGGCCTTCAGACCAAGACGCCGTTCGTGGAGCGGGTCGCCGGGCGGATGAGCCTTCAGGTCGAGCAGCTCAACTCAGAGATCGAGACCAAGACCAAGGACAAC
>CATPAX010000267.1 GCA_955652215.1 uncultured Solirubrobacteraceae bacterium
CCCCAAGCGCGCGAGGACCGGCAGCGGCGTCTGGGCGACGCACTGGAGCGCTGGAACGCCGAGGAACGCCGTCTCTTCAGGCTGATGAAGACCTTCAAGGAGCGAGCGCGATATTCAAGCGACTGGACCAAGAAGGCCAATGCCGCGGAGACACGCTGGCGCCGCTTTCGCGACGCCGGGCCCCCACCCGCGCCGGTCACCGACCAACGCATTGTCGTGCGCATTCGCGGCAGCGATTCGGCCCGCCGCGTGCTCGACTTTCGCTCGCTGGGGATCGGCGACCTCGTATCGCCGTTCACCGACGAGATTCATTTCGGCGAGCGGGTCGGGGTGATCGGTCCGAACGGGTCGGGCAAGACAGCGCTGATGCGCGTCCTGGCGGGTGTCCGGGAAGCCGACTTCGGGGAGCTTCGCGTAGGTCCGCGCGTCTCGACGGGATTCTTCACCCAGCTGCAGTCGCGGGCTGACTTCTCCGGCCGGCTCGTGGTCGACGTCGTGCTCGAGCGCGTCCGTGGGCTGCAGGCCGCGATGGGGGCGCTCGCCCGCTACGGCCTATCGGAAGCCGCGCGCCGTCTCTACGACGTGCTGAGTGGAGGCGAGAAGGCACGAGTCGAGGTGCTGGTGCTCGAGCTCGAGGGCCACAACCTGCTGTTGCTCGACGAGCCGACCGACAACCTCGACATTGACTCCTCGGAAGCGCTCGAGAAGGCGCTCGACAGCTTCGAGGGGACCGTCGTCGCGGTCTCGCACGACCGTGCCTTCCTGCAGACAATGGACCGTTTCCTGATGGTCCTTCACGACGGCACCGTGCTGTCACTACCGTCCTATGAGTCGGCGCTCGAGGCGCTGATCGACCCGGAGCACGCCGGTCAAGTCCGCCTGGCTAAGGCCCTCTAGCCCTAGGGGACGCGCCCCGCGCCTCAGTCCTCCTCGATCGGCTCCACCTGCACGTCGGGGCGGCCCCGCCATTCCTCGGCCAGGATCGCCCACCGCTCGTGATCGCGCCAGCGCCCTCCGATCTTCAGATACCGCGGAGAGAACCCTTCCCGGCGGAACCCGGCGCCGCGGGCCAGCGCGATCGAGGCCCTGTTGCCGGGCTGGATGTTCGCCTCGACGCGGTGTAGCCGGAGGCCAAGGAACGCGTGGCGCAGCAGCAGCTGGATTCCATCGCTCATGTACCCGTGGCGGGCGAATGGCTTGCCGACCGCGTAACCGAGGTAGGCGCTCTGGAGCGAACCGCGTGCGATCTGCGACAGGTTGAAGAAGCCGACAATCGCGAGGTCCTCCACCCGGCACGCAAGCATCGCCTCGAAGTCCGGACGCTGCGAGTCGACGAGGTAGGCGGAGAAGCGGTCGTCATCGGTGGGAGCACTGGCCCAGGGACGATGAAACGAGCGGCTCGCGCGCATCAGCGAGATGAACTCGTCGCGGTCCTCGCGCTCCGGTGGCCGCAGGAAGATCCTGCTCATGTCGAAAGTTCGCGCTCGAGTCTGTAGGCGAGGGCCTCGCACGCCAGCTCCTCGGATACGTTCAGTTGGAAGCGAAGCCGTGTGTCCTCGACGAGCTCGACCGCTCTCCGGAGCTGGTCCGGGGTCGGCCCAGAATCCCCGTTGAGCTGCGGGAGCCGGTCGATATGGCGCACCAGGTCCTCCGCGCCCCAAGCGAGGAGCGCCAGATCCGCGTACCAGAGAGCCACGACCTGGAGCGCGAGATCCAGCGTGCGAGTCTCGGTTCGGCGCCGGGCGCGCCGGATCCGCTCGCTCCATTCGGTCTCCACTCGCTTACGCTCCTTGCGCGGAAAAAGCTCGAGCTCCGCCGCGGCCCGCAGTTCGAGCTGGGTCCGAGTCGCGTCGCCCCGGGCACGTATGGCAGCGAGCATCGGCGACCAGGGCGCGGTCCTCGATGCGGTCCCGGCGATTGCCGCACGGGCATAGGCCTCCGCCAGCTCTCGCAGGGCCTGCCCGTCCTCCGAGGCAAGCATCTCGGCCCGATCGCCGTCTCCAAGCGACAACCGTGCGCACGCCAGCGCCATCTTGCGGTCAACTCCGCTCTGCGCAAGAGCACTCGCCACCTCCTCAGCCGGGGGTGCATCGAAGCGCACTAGCTGACAGCGCGAGCGGATCGTGGGGAGGACCTCGGCCAGCCGGTCGGTCAGGAGGATCAGGTGGACGTAGGAGGCAGGCTCCTCGAGCGTCTTCAGCATCCGGTTGGCCGCCTCATCCCCAAGCTCGTCGACCCGCTCGATCACGAACACGCGCCGACTCGACTCAAATGGGGTCTTCGATGCCGCCGAGACCACAGGGCCATCGATATCGCTGACCAGAATCTCGTGGGCTCCGCTCGGGGTCACCCAGGTCAGGTCGGGGTGGGCGCCCGAGAGCGCACGGCGGCGGGCGCTGTTCTCGCTGGTGCTCCCGGGAGCGAGGAGCTCAGCAGCCACGGCGCGAGCCGCGGAACGCTTCCCCGCGCCGCCGGGGCCGTGGAACAGGTAGGCATGCGATGCCCGGCCCTCGCGACCGAGCGCCGGCGCCAGGACCGCACGGGCGTGGGGGTGGCGTTCGACCTCCGGCAGCACGTTTCGATCGTAGTGCCCGTTCGGTCAGACTTGGGCTCATGAGCTCCGGGCGGCTGATCACAATCGAAGGGATTGACGGGGCCGGAAAGAGCACGCTTGCGGTAGCACTCGAGATCGAGTTGACCAAGCGCGGTATCGACGCGCACCTCCTGCGCGAGCCAGGAGGCGTGACGGCTGCGGAGCGGATCCGCGAGCTGGTGAAGGACCCGACCCTGCAGATCGGAGCCCACGCCGAGGCCCTGCTGTACGCTGCGGCACGGGCGCAGCTGGTTCAGGAGCGGGTCCGGCCGCTGCTCGAGGAAGGCTCCTGGGTGCTGCTGGACCGCTTCGTCGATTCCTCGCTCGCCTATCAGGGCGCCGGGAGAGGTCTCGGTGTCGAGACCGTCCGCATGATCAACGAGTTCGCAACCGGCGGCCTGCGGCCCGACCGGACCCTGCTGCTAGCGCTCCCGCCCGCAGTTGGGCGTGGTCGAACCCTTGACCGCACAGAAGGCCTCGATCGGATCGAGCGCGAGCGCTCGGACTTCTTCAACGCGATCGCTGACGCCTACGAGGAGCTGCGGTCCGAGGACCCGGCCCGGATCCGCCGGATCGACGCCTCGGAGCCTCCTGGCCGCGTCCTTATAGCGGCGCTCGAAGCGATCTCGGACCTAGTGTGAGTAGCCGTTCGGGTGCGCTTGGGTGAAGGCCCACGCATCCGCGACCATCGCCTCGAGCCCGGGCTTCAGGGCCTTCCAGCCGAGCTCTGAACGGATCAGGTCGCTGGCGGCGACCAGCGCGGGCGGATCGCCGGGTCTGCGCGGCGACTCGCGAGTGGGGATCTCGACGCCGGTGACTTCGCCCGCCGCGGCGATCACCTCGCGAACCGAGAAGCCACTGCCGTTGCCGAGGTTGAACACCTGATGGCGTCCCGCGGTCACGGCGTCAAGTGCCAGCAGATGGGCATCGGCGAGGTCCTCGATATGGATGTAGTCGCGGATCGCAGTGCCGTCGGGCGTCGGGTAGTCAGTGCCGAAGATCTCCACGTACGGTTTGGCTCCCAGGGCGGCCCGCAGGATGTTCGGGATCAGATGCGTCTCGGGCTCGTGGTGCTCGCCCAGCCCGTTGCTCGCGCCGGCAACGTTGAAGTACCGGAGACTGACCGCCCCGAGCTCGTGTGCGGTGCAGAAGTCACGGATCATCAGGTCGACCGCGAGCTTCGAGGCGCCGTAGGAGGTCCCCGGTCGCGTAGGGGCGGTCTCGGCGATCGGCACGGTGTCCGGATCTCCATAGACCGCGCAGGTCGACGAGAACACGAGCCGCCGCGTGCCGCTGTCGCACATCGCCTCGAGTAGGTTGAGCGTTCCGCCTACGTTGGTCCGGTAGTAGCGCTCAGGATGGCTCACCGACTCGCTGACCAGCGCCAGGGCGGCGAAGTGAAGGACCCCTTCGAAGCCCTCCGCGAGCGCATTCGCGATCGCGCCCGCGTCGGTTAGATCGCCGGCCACCAGGCGCGCTCCGTTCGGGACCGCGGCCCGGTGTCCGCGCTCCAGGTTGTCGAACACGACCACCTCGTGGCCGGCGGCCAGCAGCCGCTGCGCCACGATCGAGCCGACGTAGCCAGCTCCGCCGGTGACGAGCAGCTTCATCGCGGGCTCGAGGCCTCGATCTCAGTCATGGGCGAGATATAAACAGACAGCCCGCAAACAGGGCTCGAATCTCAGTTTGCCCGAGTAGCACGGAGTAAAATCTAAGGCGAGTTTCAGCTCTGAGCCAAGGCGCTAAGAACCTGTTCCGTCCGGCGCCTGCGCGATGATTCGCTGTTCACCCGTCAGTCGGTGCGGACTGACGAAAAGCGGCGAAGAGCAGCGGAAAAACGAGAGGAGCAGGTCTGCATGGAGCAAATCCCACACACCAAATCGAGCGTCGAAGCGCAGGCGGCCCAGGGTCTTTCGATCGGTCGTCAGTTCACCACGCGCGGCGAGCATCCGTTCGATTCGGTCGAGTGGGAGCAGCGCGACGCGCGTATCGGTCACGGCGAGCGGATCGTCTTCGAGCAGCGCAACGTCGAATTCCCCACGAGCTGGTCACAGAACGCCACGAACATCGTCGCGCAGAAGTACTTCCGCGGCCAGCCGGGCTCGCCCGAGCGAGAGCGCTCTGTCAAGCAGATGATCACCCGGGTGGCGGGCACGATTGCCACCTGGGGGCGAGAGCGGGGCTACTTCGCGACCGCCGAGGACGGCGATGCGTTCGAGGCTGAGCTCACTTACATCCTGCTTCACCAGATGGCCGCGTTCAACTCACCGGTGTGGTTCAACGTCGGATGGCACCCGGTCGGTGATCCGAAGATGCAGGCGAGTGCATGCTTCATCCTGTCGGTCGAGGACGACATGGAGTCGATCCTGCAGTGGAACACCAAAGAGGGAATCATCTTCCGCGGGGGCTCGGGCTCGGGCATCAACCTCTCGAAGATCCGCGGCTCGATGGAGCCGCTCAGCCGAGGCGGTACAGCGTCGGGTCCGGTCTCGTTCATGCGAGGCGCCGATGCGTGGGCGGGATCGATCAAGTCCGGCGGCGGCACCCGGCGGGCGGCGAAGATGGTCGTGCTGGATGTTGACCATCCCGACATCCGCGAGTTCATCTGGTGCAAGGCACGCGAGGAAGATAAGGCCGCGGCCCTGCGCGACGCCGGGTTCGACATGTCGATCGACGGCGACGGGTTCTTCTCGATCCAGTACCAGAATGCAAATAACTCGGTGCGACTGACCGACGAGTTCATGCG
>CATPAX010000268.1 GCA_955652215.1 uncultured Solirubrobacteraceae bacterium
AGGTCCCCGACGATGGTCGGCAGCGCCGTTGAGACGATCGTCTGGTCGAGCGCTGCCAGGAACATGCCGAGCATCAGCGCCGCGAACACGGTCCACAGCGCCCGGCCCGCGAGCCGGTCCTCCGCAGCGGCGCTCACCGCTGTCCCGTTTGCCGGCGGAGCATCCAGTTGACCGCTCGTCATGCCTCGGAGTCGTTACCCATCTCAGGACGTGAACATTCGAACGAGGCGCTTCTCGAGCTCGATCGACCGGGCGCTGAGCGTCGTATCGAGGATTCTGCACACGCTAGCGCCAATCGATCCAGGTTCCGTGGCCGTCCGCCCATGCGACGGGGTGCCCGTCAACGCAGATCAGGAAATCGTCGCTGGGGGCGCGCGTCCCAATGATCTCCGCCGGGACCCCGGGGATCATCTCCGGGCCCTCGTTGGCGATCCAGACCGCATCGAGGCTCTGCACTCCTCGTGCGAACTGCACCCGCTCGGCGGCGTCAGCGACATACGCCAGCACAGCGGTGTGGAAGACGACCAGCGTGGCATCTCCCGGCGCTTGGGCCGCGAGCTTCGGAAGATCAACGCGGAGGTCTCCCTTGATTACCCGCGGTGGGTCGGCTCGGGCGATCTCGCAAGCGGCCCTGAGGAGCGGAAGCCGGTACTCCTCCCCCGGCCAGACCAGCGCTTCCAGCCAGCGAACCTGCGACTCGTCGCGTAGGTCCACGGGAGCGAGGTCCAGGCCCGCTCGCCACACGACCGAGATGTTGTGCTCGGGAAGCGGGGTTGCCGGCGCCGCGCGACAGCGAAAAACGGGCGTGGCAGCGTCGTGCGGGACGGCCGGGGCGACCCGCACCCTGCCGTAGTCATAGCCGTAGCGGTCAGGCAGCAGGCACAGGCCGGCGGCCGCGCCGACCTCCAGCAGTGCCAGCGGCTGTGGCAGCTGCGCAAGCAGAGGAAGCAGCGTCGCGCAGCGGGCCGGCTCGTTCGTCTGCGTTGAGCGACGCGTGATCTCGGCCGCGACGAGGTCCCGGTGGGCGAGAACGAGGTCGATGAAGTCTTGCGGCGCCGATGGCGCGCCGAACAGATATCGGACGACCCCGAGCAGCAGATTGGGCTGGCGCTTCTCACTCGGGAGCGCGGCAAGGAACTCGATCATCCGAGGGTCAGCAGCGATCGCCCGTGCGATCGCCGAGTAGAGCGGCGATCGCTGCGCTGCCTCCAGCTGCGCGAACGACTGATAGCGCGTCCTGATCTGGTCGCGCTCGATCGATGCAGCTAGCACGATGGCGCCGTCCGATGCACGTCACGAGACGTTAGCTTTGCGCTGGTGGCGACCGACACCTCAATCACCACGCTGGTGAGGGCGCACATCGGCGCCTTCAACGCGGGTGACGGAGAGCGGGCGCTGTCGGCGGGCAGATCACGCACGTCAAGGTCTACCGAGAAGGCAGCGCCGATCCGGGCTGAGGCTCGCGGCGCGATACTCCGGCGATGAGCGAACGCAACGTGCTCGGCGGACCGCTGGAGCTATGCGGAAGTGAGCCTCTCACTGGTTTCTACCGTGACGGCTGCTGCCGGACCGGGACCGAGGATCGTGGCAGCCACACGATCTGCGCGGTGGTCACCGAGGAGTTTCTCGCGCACCAGCTCGGCATCGGCAACGACCTGCTCACCCCCGTGCCGTGGTACAGCTTCCCGGGCCTGTCGCCTGGCGACCGCTGGTGTGTGACAGCCCGGAACTGGCTGCGCGCATACGAGGATGGTGCCGGCTCGTATGTGGTGCTCGCCTCCACGCACGAACGCGCTCTGGACATCGTTCCCCTCGAGGCGCTGCAAGAGCTTGCGGTCGACGTGCCCGCCGACCCCGGGCCGTTCGAATCCTGAACTGCCTCATCCGAGTGCGAGCAGCGCAGCGCCAGCCCCGATCGCAGCGCTCGCCGGCCAGCAGCGCCACGGGGAGGCTATCTATCGCGCGCCCCTCGTTCGTCAGCTATCTTGGCTGGCTCAGAGGCGACCGCGGCGCAGCGGACGCGATCCGATCGGAGGCTGGAGATGTCAGTTGGGACCCCCGTGCAATTGGACCGGGAGCGGATTCGCACGCTCACCGAACGCGAGGAAGCGAAACTCGACGAGCGCACCCGCGCGTCGGCCGAGCTGTACGAACGCGCGCGCAAGTCGCTGAGTGGCGGCGTCGCTTCGCATTACCACACGCGTGATCCCTGGCCGATCTACCTCGCGACCGGCGAAGGCGCTGTGGTGTACGACGTCGACGGCAACCGCATGTGGGACTTCCACAACGGATTCGGCTCGATGGTTCAGGGGCACGCCAACCCCGCGATCTCCGAGGCAGTGAAGGAGCGGGTCGACCTCGGCACACATTTCGCGGCCACGACTGAAGATGGAATCTGGGTCGCCGAAGAGCTGCAGCGCCGCTGGGGTATCGCTCGCTGGCGGATGGTGAACTCGGGATCCGAGGCGACAATGGACGCGATCCGGATCGCACGGGCATTTACCGGGCGCGACACGATCATGAAGATCTTCGGCTCCTACCATGGCCATCACGACGCGGTGATGATCTCGATTGGAGTCCCGTACGAGAAGATCGGCGATCGCGAGAACTACCAGTCGATCTCGTACGGAGCGGGGATCCCCGAGAAACTCGTCGACCTGACTGTCGCAGTCCCGTTCAACGATGCGGGTGCGATGGAGCGCCGGATCCGCCGACTCGAGGACGAGGGCCGCAAACCCGCGTGCGTGATCATGGAAGCGGCGATGATGAACCTCGGGGTCGTCCTTCCTGAGGAGGGTTACCTCCAGGAGGTCCGCGAGATCACCCAGCGCCACGGGATCGTGCTGATCTTCGACGAGGTCAAGACCGGCTTGACGATCGCGGCTGGAGGGGCGACCGAGCGCTTCGGCGTGATGCCCGACATGGTCACCCTGGCCAAGTCGCTCGGCGGAGGACTCCCGACGGGCGCGATTGGCGGCACCGAAGAAGTGATGAGCGTCGTCGAGGACGGCACCGTCTACCAGGTGGGTACCTACAACGGGAATCCGCTCGGGATGGCGGCGGCGCGGGCAAGCCTCTCCGAGGTTTTGACCCCGGAGGCCTATCGTCACCTTGACGACTTGAACGACCGGATCGTCTCCGGCTGCCAGGGAGTCGTCGATCGCTACAACCTCCCCGGGTACGCGGTAGGAATCGCGGCGAAGGGATGCGTCACGTTCTCGCCCTCGAAGGTGGTCGACTACGAGACCTTCAAGGCGAACCAGGACGCCGACGTGACCGAGCTGGCGTGGCTCTACAACATGAATCGCGGCATTTTCATGACGCCAGGCCGCGAGGAGGAGTGGACGCTGTCGGTGGCGCACACACATGAGGCCGTCGACGCCTACGTCCAGGTGTTCGACGAGATGGCGCGCGAGCTGACGGA
>CATPAX010000269.1 GCA_955652215.1 uncultured Solirubrobacteraceae bacterium
CTCGCCGGGGGACTGGGCCTCGAGCAGCAGCAGGGGCAAGCCCCCGAACACTCGGCGCTTCAGACCCTTCTTCAGAGGATGGAGCCCGATCTGCAGACTGGGGTACTTCCAGAGCAGGACATGATGCTCGAAATACACCGGTACCTGACCGTCGAGCATCATGTGAAGAACCGGGACCAGCTCTCCTTCCAGGCGATAGCTCAACCCGGGAGCTGTCCCCTCTTCGATCTTCGTGGGCAGAATCTGGGGGGCGGACGGCATTGGTCCTCGCTTTCAATTTGTCGAACGGCTCAGAGCCGCGAGGGCTCTGAGTTGGCCGAGACGGTACAGCGCATATCGGCGCCTTCAGAAGCCCCCTTAAGGGTTAAAGGACCACGGACAGGACGAGTCGCGCTCCCAGCGCGAGCAGCGCGGCCGCAAGCAGTCGCTGGATCAGCCTGCCGCTGACTCTGGGCGAGAGCATCGCTCCGAGTTGCGCTCCGGCGATGACAACGACCGACAGCGCTGCTGCGCGCCGCAGCCCGATTCCGTGGTGAAAGGTCCCGGTGAATAAATGCGTCAGCGAGGCGACGAGCGCCATGCACGCCAGGACGAAGTGCGAGGTTGCAGTCGCGACGTGGGTTGGGAAGCCGACGACCGTCACCAGCAACGGCACGTGCAGGACGCCGCTGCCGATCCCCAGGAAGCTCGAGAGCAACCCGACCCCGACGCTGAGGAGCGCCCCGCGGCCAACCCGCGCCCGATACGACTAGCGATTGCCTTCGCTGTCCTCGATCGCTCTCGACGTTCCAGGCCCCGAGCCGCCCGCGCTCGGCTTGCTGCGGCGAGACGAGCAGCCACACCGCCAGGGCGCCCAGGACGACCCCCATGATCGCGTCGAACAGCGGTCGAGAGACTTGGTTGGCGAGCAGCACGCCCAGCACGGAGCCGGGAAGCGTGCAGAGCGCGAATATCACCCCGGAGCGGTAGTCGATGCGCCGCTGGCGAGCGTATGCAACGGAGCCCGAGCCAGCATTGAAGAACACGACGACGAGGCTGATCGCCGTGATCAGCGCCGGCGCCGAGCCTGGATACAGCAGCAGAAGGACGGGCGTGAGGATGAAGCCGCCCCCGGCTCCGACCAGCGTTCCAAAGACTCCGACCCCGAACCCCAGCAGGCAGAGCGCTGCCGCGATGACCGGCGTGAAGTGCGAGCTCACCGGCCCCGCTCGGGCCTAGTAGATGACTGATTGCAAATCAATCATCAGGCTGAACCGGCGCCTACGGCGACCGCCGGCGCCTCGCCCCAGAGCTGCTCGAGCCGGTAGTACTCGCGCTTCTCCGGCGTGAACACGTGGACTACGACGTCGAGATAGTCCATCAGGATCCAGCGGGCGTCCGGAAGCCCTTCCACCCGATGCGGGAGCGCGCCGTGCTCTGACTTCATGCCCGCGTACACGGCATCGTGGATCGCCTTGCACTGGCGATCGCTGCGTCCCGTGCAGATCACGAAGTAGTCGGTGTAGCTGATGATTTCCCGCAGGTCGAGCTGGACGATGTCCAGCGCCTTGCGGTCGGACGCATAGGCGACGACCGCAGCGGCGATCTCCTCCGGAGTCACAGGCTCTCAGCGCTCCGGTACAGGCGATGGGTCTCGATATAACGCGAGACGGCGTCAGGCACGAGGTACTTGATCGGCTGGCCGGTCCGCACCCGCCTGCGGATCATCGTCGAGGAGACGCCGATGGTCGGCATCGTGAAGAATCGCGGGCACTGCCCGGCTTTCAGCCCGGCCAGGGTTTCGTTCACGGCGCTTCTCGAGGTGCCCGGCCGTCCGGTGACCGCGATCGTCGCAAGCGACAGAACACGCTCGGCCTCGCGCCACCCGGCGAGCCCCGCTGCGACGTCACCGCCGAGGATCAGGTAAAGCTCCGTGTCTGGGGATCGGGTGTGCAGCTCCTCAAGCGTATCGACCGTGTAGGACGGGCCAGACCGCTCCGCCTCGAGTCGCGAGACCTCGAGCCTGTGGGGATCATCCCTCACGGCGCACTCGCACAGATCCAGACGGCGCTCGATTCCTGGGTCCTCGGGGACGGCCTTGTGGGGAGGGATTCGGGCCGGTACCAGTATCACTCGGGATAGCCCGAGCTGAACGTACGCTTCCTGGGCACAAATGAGGTGACCGAGATGTGGCGGGTTGAAGGTCCCGCCGAGAATGCCGATCCGCACCGCGACCGTCAGCGATCCGGCCGGCTCACCCGCGGACGTGCCCTGAGCCGTCGACGAGGTACTTGTAGCTGCACAGCTCCCGCAGGCCGATCGGTCCGCGGGCGTGGAGCTTCTGGGTCGAGTTGCCGATCTCGGCCCCCATTCCGAACTCGCCCCCGTCGGTGAACCGGGTGGAGGCATTCACGTACACGCAGGCGGAGTCGACGCCCAGCTGGAAGGCGCGAGCGGCGTCCGTGTCCCGGGTCACGATCGCGTCCGAGTGACCGGAGCCGTAGCGATTGATGTGCTCGATCGCCTCGGCGGTGCCGTCGACCACGCCGACCGCCAACGTCAGGGCGTGGTACTCGGTGCCCCAGTCATCCTCGCTCGCCGCCGCGACGGGAAGATCGCCCGCGATCTCGCGGACGTGCACATCCCCCCGGAGCTCAACCCCGGCGTCGGCAAGCGCGCGGAGAGCGCCGGGAAGAAACTCCCCAGCGACGGCGCGGTCTACGAGAAGGGTTTCGGCTGCGTTACACACGCTCGGACGCTGCACCTTTGCGTTCAGTGCGATCGCGAGCGCGGCTTCCTGATCGGCGCTCCTCTCCACATACACATGACAGTTGCCCGAGGCTGCATAGAGCACGGGGACGGTCGCGACCGCAGAGAGCGCGGCCTTGAGGCCCTCGCCGCCGCGAGGAATGATCAGGTCGACGGCTCCGGTCTGCGTCGCCAGCTGCGCGAGCTCCTCGCGGCCGCCGCCCGAGACGAGCGCGATCGAGCCGTCGGGAAACCCAGCGTCCAACAGCGCCTCCGTAGCTATGGCCGCAAGCACCGCGTTCGAGTGCATTGCCATCGAGGAGCCTCGCAGCACAACCGCATTGCCTGCCTTCAGGCACAGGGCGGCTGCGTCGATCGTGACGTTCGGGCGCGCCTCATAGACCACCGCGATCACGCCGAGTGGCACGCGGACCTTGCGCACCTGTAGTCCGTTTGCGAGCCGGCGTCCTTCGATCACCTCGCCAACCGGATCGGGCAACGACGCGATGTCCCTGACCTGGCGCGCGATTTCCGCCACCCGGCGCTCGTCAAGCGAAAGTCGGTCGAGCAGCGCCGCGGTCAGATGAGCTTCGCGACCAGCGGCCAGATCTCGCGAGTTCGCATCGAGGATTTCCGGGCTGCGCCGCTCGAGCGTGTCTGCGACAGCGTGCAGCGCGGCGTTCTTGATCCCGGAATCGAGCGCCGCCAGGACCGGGGCGGCCTGCTTGGCGGCGGCGCAGGTATCGGCGACCGATGCGACGGTGACGGCCATTGCTAGAGATTACGCGAGGACGAAGTAGTCGCGATGAACGGCTTCTTCGCTCGCGCGGGGCAGCAGCTCTCGCACGTTCCCCGACTTCAGCCCGTGCACTCGGCGGAGCTCCTCGGCGGTGTAATTGCAGATCCCTTTACCCACCAGCTCGCCGTCGTGCGTGACCTCGACCGCATCACCGGCATCGAAATCGCCGCTCACATCGATGATCCCCACCGGGAGCAAGCTCGTCCCGCCCTCCCGGAGGGCGCGGGCCGCTCCGGAGTCGACTAGGACCTGACCGCGGGTCGGCTTGGCGTACTTGAGCCACAGCTTGAAGCTCGAATAGCGGCCCTCCCGCGCAAGGAACCGCGTGCCGACCGGCTCGCCATCGGCCGCCGCGACGATCGTTCCGGTCGCGAGACCACTGGCGACAACCGCAGGGATTCCGGCCGCCGTGGCCATCTCGGCCGCCACGACCTTCGAGCGCATCCCGCCCGACCCCAGCGGCGAGGTGGCGTGGCCGATCTGAAGCCCCTCGAGCTCCTCGAATTCGGTGACCTCGCCGATCAGCCGAGCGTTCGGGTCCAGGCGCGGATCGGCTGTGTAGAGGCCGTCGGCGTCCGTCAGGAGCACCAACAGCTCGGCGCCCATCAGGATCGCCACCTGAGCTGCCAGGAAGTCGTTGTCGCCGAACGAGATCTCGTCCGTGGTGGTCGTGTCGTTCTCGTTGATCACCGGAACCACCCGCCAGTCGAGCAGCTTGCGAAGTGTCTGGCGGGCGTTCAGATAGTGGGTGCGCGCGCTGATGTCGAAGAACGTCAGCAGCACCTGCGCGCTGCGCACTCCCCGCTCTGAGAGCAGCTCGTCATACACGCGATAGAGCTTTCCCTGACCGACTGCGCTGGCGGCCTGCAGCTCGTCCATCGCCC
>CATPAX010000270.1 GCA_955652215.1 uncultured Solirubrobacteraceae bacterium
AAGCCCAGTCGATCGCGTTCTTGAGATGGCCGGGGACCGATGAGTTGTATTCGGGGGTCGCGAACAGGATCGCGTCAGCCCGCTCGATCGCGGAACGCCAGGCCTGCAAGCCCGTGTTGCTGGTGGCCTCGTCGTCTTCGTCGAACGATGGGATCCCCTTCAGGCCGTCGAACTCGACGAACTCCGTCCCGGACGGCAGCAGCCTTGCCGCCGCCCGGAGGAGCTGCCGGTTGTGCGATCCCCGCCTGAGCGAACCTGACACACCCAGCACACGCATCAGATCAGCCCTGTGCGAGCTCGAGCTCGACCGTGAGCTTGACGTCGTTCTCGAGCGCGAATCCACCTTTTGGCAGAGGCGCGTTCCACTCGAGGCCGTACTGGTTGCGGTCAATGATCGCGTCGAGCGTGATCCCGAGCTTCGGAACATCGCCAAACGTGATCGCGGGGCCTGCGATCGTTCCCCGGGCCTCGACGGGCCGTGTGGTGCCCTTGATCGTGAGGTCCCCGTCGACGATCAGCTCGTCCTGATCGCGCCGGATCGACGTCGCGCGGAAGCCGATCTCCGGATAGCGCTCGCTATCGAAGAAGTCGGGCGATCCAAGGTGGGCCTGGAGGTTCTCGTCCTTGACGACGAGCGAGGTCACGTCGACCGTGCCGACGAGCTCCGCGGACGTGTCGTCGACGGTCAACGCTGCATCGAAGTTCTCGAACCTTCCGCGGAAGGTCGCGACGATCATGTGCTTGATGGCGAAGCTTGCCGACGAGTGCGTCTTGTCGAGCTTCCAGGCGCCGACCGGGAGGCCGGTCTTGGTGGCGGTCGTTTCAGTTACGGACATTGTCTGCATCTCCTCGGGTTGCTGGGTTATCGGACCGCAGTCCGCTTTGTTCCAAGAACTGTATCATAAAGCGGACCATGGTCCGGAAAGCGCCATACGCCCTCGCGCTGCCATACGATGGCGCCGTGCCGGAACCGACTGAGCTCCCCCTCGCGCCGGAGGCTCGAGCCGAGCGAATCGACGCAGCTCGCAACCGCGAGGCGATCCTGGAGGCTGCACAGCGCCTGCTGAGCTGCCAAGGGACCGAGTCGATCACGATGGACCGGCTCGCGTTTGAGGCCGGGGTCGGCAAAGGGACCTTGTTCCGGCGGTTCGGAGACCGAGCGGGCCTATTCCACGCGCTACTGGACGAGACCGAACGCCGGCTCCAGGAGGGGTTCATCCGCGGTCCGGCGCCGTTGGGTCCGGGCGCCCCTCCGGCCGACCGGCTCGTCGCTTTCGGATGTGCCCTGCTTGCGCTTACCGCCGAGCGCGGGGACCTGTTGCTCGCCGCCCAGCCGCTCGAACGCGGAGTGCGCTACCGGGGCCCCGTGTACGCGGCGTATCGCGCGCATGTGATCTCGCTACTTCACGAGCTGCGTTGCCCGCACGAGGAATACCTCGCGGACCTACTCCTGGCTGCGCTCGAGCCGGAGCTCGTGCTCCATCAGCTGAGCCGCGGAATGCAGCTGGCGGAGCTCGATCAGGCATGGGAGCAGCTGGTGCGGCGAATCGCCAAATAGGCAAATCCGCCAGGCAGAGTTTGTCCATCTTGGGAATTGCGTTGCGGTTAGTCTGCTTCCCTGACTAACGGATCTCCTCGAACTAGAGGAATGCCAGCGTGGATTTCATGGCCACGATCCGGGCTGAGGTGCGCGCCGGATCGGGAGCTTTAGGCAGGTAAATCCGCACACTTCGGAGACACGTCCCACCGCCGGCGGGGGATCGGGGAGGGTTTCACGTGGTGCGTTACGTCCAATGGCGCGCCCTGCTGGTAGGCGGGGTTATCACGCTAAGTTTCGGTTGGATGGCGGTCACTCCGCTGTCTGCTGCCGGGCGCGCTCGGTCGTCGCACGCTACGGCGGCGCGGAGCCACACGAGCAATACGGGGACCGTTGGAGACTTCAACCCGCTGCGCGGGATGCGCTTCTACGTCGATCCGGGGAGTGAGCCTGCGCTCGCAGCTCGGAGATATCCTTCCCTGCACGCGATCGCGAACGAGCCTGGCACTGCTCGGTTCGGGTCGTTCAGCTACCCAGACGCGGGGGAGGCGGTGAGGGCGTACCTCGGTGACGCAGCGCGCATCGAGCCGGGCACCGTGCCGATGCTCTCAACATATCGCGTGGTGGACGGTCACTGTGGCAACTGGGCAGATCCCGCTGCCGACCAGACCGCGTATCACATGTTCATCCTCGGCTTCGCGAACGGAATCGGTGCTCACCGCGCGGTCCTGTTCCTCGAGATGGACTCGCTGATAACAGTGGGATGCCTGTCCCCCTACGGAGTGGCTGTCAGGATGCACGAGTTGCGCGATGCGATCCGCATGCTGAGCGCGAAGTGCCCGCGCCTGGTCATCTATCTGGACGCCGGCGCCGGCGACGCGGTCTCGCCATGGAAGACCGCGAGCTTGCTGAGGCGCGCCGGGGTGGCGAAGATCCAGGGCTTCTTCGTCAACTCGACGCATTTCGACTGGACCGCCCGAGAGGTCCGCTACGGCGAGGAGCTCTCGCGACTGACCGGCGGGAAGCACTTCGTCGTCAACACTGGCGAGAACGGTCAGGGACCGCTCACTCCGCCGGACCCAGTCCACCAGGGCAATGAGGTGCTTTGCAATCCTCCCGGTCGGGGCCTCGGGCCGAGACCCACCACAGAGACCGGGATTCCGAACGTCGATGCATTCGCTTGGACCAGCAATCCTGGAGAGTCGAGCGGCGCGTGCGTGCCAGGGGCACCGCCGGCAGGGGGATACTGGCCCGACTACGCGTTGATGCTAGTCAGGAACGCGAACTTCGGTCTCAACACGGGTGCGATCGCCCGTCAGGCGCGGGAGATCGTACGCCACGGTCTGCCGCGTCACGACCGCCGGCGCCGGCGCGCCTGAGCGCCAGGTCAAGTTCTGTCTCGCCTGTAGACGGTCCCGTGAAGGAGCCGGAAGTGGGACGAGAAGTAGGCGAGGATCGTCGGCGTCCACGGGATTCGGCGATTGGAAAACCGATCGCAGTGGCGAGCGGCCGGAGGCGCACACGCGATCCAGACGTATTGCGCGTGCTGGAATGCCGACAGCCAGACTGACTCGACCTTTGGGTTCTGGCCGGCGCCACTGACTCCGTTCCGCCCGCTTGAAAGCGCGTAGTCGGTGCCGATCGCGTCGATCATCGGCGAGCAGCCGGTGACGTTTGAGGTAAAGCGGTCGGCGACCATCGTCAGTGCCGAGATATCCGTCACGACGCAAGCCCCCGCAGGGATCTGCCGATCAGCCGAGGCCCCGGGGCTACCTGCTGCGAGCTTCGCCTCGTGATGGGCTTGGACGCCCGCCATCACCAGGAACGCGAGCGCAGCTGCGGCGCTCAGTCCGGCTGTAAGATGCCCCGCACGCGAGCGCCTTGCCCCGGTGCACGAAGGCTCACGCCGATCAGCTATCAGGCGCCCAGCCGGAAGTGCGATCGACATCGCCAGGAACGGCGCGAAGAAGGCCGCGTAGTGGGAGTAGTAGTCGGGCGGCCACAGGAAAGCAAAGAGAACCAGCACCGCGCCGCCGATCGCGAAGCGCTCCAGATCCGGCGGCGGGCGGCGCGTGCGCGCCCAGGCGCCGGCGAGGCACACAGCGACGAACCCGGCGATCAGGATTGCGGCCACCACCGCCTCCCCGCGCGAGACCGCACGAAGGTCGTTCAGCCCGGTGAGGCTGACGAGCCGCAGCCAGATCAGCACGCGTGTGACATCCACCCGGGAGAGCTGGGCGGAGACCACGCTCTGGTAGAACGCGTGCGGGGCGATCGCCAGGAAGGGCAGCACGGGAATCGCGAATCCTGCGATCACGCCGCCGATATAGGCAAACCAGGGTCGCCACGCGAGCCGCCGCCAGCAGAGCACCAGAATCACCAGCACCGGCAACACCGCCCACGCCTTGATCGCGCCCGCGAACCCGAACGCCGCTCCGCCCCAGGCCAGGCGTGTCAGCCGCGTGGTGATCGCGTCGCCGTCGAAGATCGCGACCGCCCCGATAAGACAGAACAGCACCATCCATGGCTCTAGCAGGACCGTATGTGCTGCCTCGATCGCACCTGGGTACACGGCCAGCAGCCCGCACGTCACTGTCGTCACGAGCATCCCTCTGTGGCGTACGAGCAGGCCGGCGAGGGTTATGCTTGCCGCCCCCGCGCACGCGGTGAGGACGCGCGCCACGGCGAAGCCAGTGGCCGAGCCGGTGATGTTCGCGAGCAGCGCCACCGGTGCCATCAGCAACGAGATCCCAGGTGGCTGCACGAGGACGAAATCGCGGTACGGAAGCACGCCGTGAACCAGCCTGACCGCGCTGCCAAAGTCGACGGCATCGTCGTATTCGGTCACTCCGAGCAGGTATCCGGGCCGCATCAGCTGATAGAGCCTGAGCGCCAGCCCGAGCGTGGTCGCGGCGAGCACGACCAGGCCGACCGGACTGACGCGCGTCGCCTGAGCACGGGACCTCCGTCCCGGTGCTCCCGGTTGCGCGGCCGCATCGTCGAGCGGCTGCGCGCGGGCCGATGTGGCCGAGATCCCACTCAAACCGACGCAATCGTATCGAGCGCTCGGCGGCGCGCCGGCGAGCACTCAGCCGCTGCTCACTACCACCCCACCCTTCACCATCCGGCCAGCCGATGGGCCGGTGCGGTACACCGTCTACTACGGAGCGCTGATGTTCGCGCTGGCCGCCCCGCCCGGAGCCCGGCGCCTGCAGACCCGCGTGAGCGGAGCGAGCTTGGTACATATCTGGGCGACCGAAGCCGGCTATAGCTTCCGACTCCGTGCCGCCAGCGCGGCAATGCTCACCCTCGCCTCAGCGCCTGGGTTATCCGCCCCGCGGAGTGCGCTCCCATGATCACGCCCTGCGGGCAGGCGAAGCGGACCCCGTGCCAGGCACAGCCGGCCAGCACCCGCAGCTCGCGCGGGACGCTCGGAGGAAACCCCCGGCGCTGGTCGGTGAGGCGCGCCGCGCGACCGCGCGTGTACGCCGCCTGGACCAGCGACGCGAGGGCGGCGTCCGCGCCGACCCGTCGATGATCGACGCCCGCCTTCGCCAGGTACACGATCCTGCCACCGGCTGCACGCAGCGCCAGCAGCCAGTCCTCCTCGTCGCCGCCGACTCCGACGGCCTCATCGAAGGGGCCGATCCGATTTAAGGCGGACCTCCGGACCGCCATATTGGCGCCCCACACCATCGGCGCCTCAGCGTCGCGCTCACCTAGGTCGAGCGTCGTGATCGGTGCTTTCTCACGGCCGCAGGATGACGGGGTCTTGCCCTCGAAGCGCGCACGGATCGGGCCCCCGAAGGCCTCTGCGTCCGGGTAGCGTGCGGCCCCGTCGAGCACTGCTTGAAGCCATCCGGGTGGGACGTACACGTCGTCGTCGAGAAACGCCACCAGCTCAGCGGTGGTCGCCCTCACCCCGGCGTTCCGCGCGGCGTTCAAGCCGCGGCTGTGCTCGGCGCGGACATGCCGCACGCCCCATTTCTGGAGGATCTTCTCGGTCGCGTCGGAGGACCAGTCGTCGGCCACGAGCAGCTCGAACGCGTCGTCCAGCTGTTGCGAGACGAGCGATCCCAGCGCGACGTCGAGATACGACGCGCGGTTGTGGGTCGGTATGACCACTGAGATCACGGGTGAGCGCATCCGATCGACAGATAAGTGAAGCTGAAGCTGTGCTTACACGGCTGCCAGCCCGAATGTCCGGCTACCGCGCGCTGCTGCGGCGCCGCGGATATCCGACCTTCACGGCGACCGTGTTCTTCTCGCGGCTCGCCGGGACGATGTTCACCGTCTCTGGTGTCCTGCTCGTGCTCGAGCGGACCGGCAGTGTTGCCTTAGCAGGGATCACGAGCGCGGCGGCAGTGCTTCCCGGAGCGCTCAGCGGACCGCTCCTGGGGGCTTGGCTAGATGTCGTTCGCGCCCGGCGGCTGCTCGTGGTGATCGATCAGCTCCTCAGCGTGCTCGCGCTCGTAGGTCTGGTTGTCCTGGCGGGTCACGGGCCGAACTGGACGTTGCCCGCGGTCGCGGTTTTCTACAGCGTCACGCGGCCGCTCAGCTCAGGCACGTTCACCAGCGCCCTGGCCGAGATCGTCGGCATTGACCTGCTCGGACCGGCGAGCGCGATCGAGGCGTCGAGCCTGAACCTCGCGTTCGTCGTCGGCCCAGGGCTTGCGGGCGTGCTCGCCGGCGCCTTTCCGGCTTCAACGGTGGTGCTTGTGCAGGCCGCGCTTACGGTTCTGGTCGCTGGGCTGGTCGCAGTCAACCGGGTGTTCGAAGTTCGCCCCGTCGAGCGGCCGGAGCGTGTCTCACACGCCCTGCACGACGGCTTGCAGGCGCTCGTCCGCAATCCGGTGCTCCGGGCGATAAACCTCGCGTCGATGCTGGCCACGCTGGGATGGGGCCTCATGATCGTCGGCTTTCCGTTACTTGCCCAGCAGACGCTCCACGCCGGCGCCCATGCCGGCGGTTACCTGTGGGCGGCGATCGCCGGCGGCTCGCTGCTGGGAACCTTCGCGATCTCGGGCAGCAGGTCGCTTCGCCGGGCGGCTGTTTCCTATCTGGCGCTGGGCCTCTCCGCCCTGGCATGGCCCCTCGCCCACTCACTCGCGCCGGGCATCGCGCTCGTGGGGCTCACGGGCTTCCTGGAGGGCCCGGCGTATTCAGGCACCGTGATGATTCGCCAGCTCCAGGCCCCGCCCGCGGTGCGCGCACAGGTGCTGACCACGATGATGAGTCTGGCCCTGATCTCGTCTTCGCTCGGTGCGGTACTCGGAGGGGCCTTTCATTCAACGCAGACGAGCATCATCGCCTTCACGGCCGTAAATGCGCTCGCCGCCCTGGCGGCATTCGCCGGGGCGAGGGCCAGATCCGAAACGGAGAAGACGAGCTCGGGCGGCATTCCGCGGGCGACGGACCCATCAGCGCCCGCGCGGTGAGCCTCAGCTGCGGACCGTGGCGCCTTCCATCACGGAGCCCGCGGCGACCTCCGCGAGCACTTCTTCGAGCTGCGCCGAGACGGTCGACCACGAGAACCGCTCGCACACCGCAAGCCGCGCCGCCCGACCACGGCGAACCCGCTCATCCCCGTTCTGCAGCGCTTCCCGCAGCGCCACGGTGAGCGCTGCCGGGTCGTCAGGATCCGCCAACCAGCCCGTGCGTCCCGGTTCGATGATCGAAGCGGGGCCGAGCGATGCCGGTGCGAGTGCAGGCAACGCGCACGCCATGCCCTCGACGAGCGACTGCCCGAACTGCTCGCGTCGCGAAGCCGTCACGACCGCGTCCGCGGCGCGGAAGAACTGAGGTAGCTCCTCATGGCTTCGCCAGCCGGCCAGGAACACCCCGCGCACTCCGATCCGCAGGACGAGCTCCGCCGGGTGCTCTCCTTCCCACTCGCTGGGGTGCCCCCCGACGAGCACCAAGCCCACCGGGACCTCGAGGCTGGCCTGTGCATCCCGGAAGGCGGTGATGAGGGCGTCCAGTCGCTTTACGGCGGTGAACCGGCCTACGTAGACGAGGACGACGCCAGAGGCGAGTCGCGCGACCTCGTCGGCGTCGTAGCCAAGGCTGCCTGGGGCTCCGCCCGGTACGGCACCCTGCGGGCGCGCAACGAGGACCTCATGCCAGAACCGCTCCCGGTCAGCTGGACCGGGAGCGAACAGCGTGGCGTCGACCCCACCCGGAAGCGCCACCATCCGCTCGGTCGGGACGTCAAGCACCGCCGCCGCACGCCGCGCCCCGGCCGGCGAAACGACCAGCCGCTCGCACTGCTGCGCCCAAGCCCGCAGCCTGCCGGCCCAGCGTTCGGCATGCGTCCAGGTCCGCCACGGACCGGCGGCGATCTGCTCGAGCATCAGCAGCTCGGTTCCGTGGAGCTGGCCGACCACGGGGATCGAGGGTGCGACGCGCCCGGCGGCCTCGTTTAGCGGCGTCAGGTGATGCAGGTGGATCGCGTCGGGAGCGTCGGCGGCCCGCGAGAGCTCGCGCGACCACGCCTGGACCTGGCGCTCGAAGTCGAGATCGTCCAGCGCGGCGAACACGCGGTCGGGCGCTCCCGGCCGATCCTCGAACGACGGATGCATCGGCACGCTCCCGGGAGGGCCCTGGAAGCGGATCGGGTCTGGGCTTCGCAGCGCGGCGTCGAACTCCGCCGGCTGAACATCCGGGCCGTAGAAGGCGCGAGCGTCGGCGTGTGGGCCGAGGTCCGAACGCGAACCCGCGAGGAGTGTCACCGAGGAGCCTCGCTCACGCAAACCTCGCGCGAGCGCACGGGCGGCGTGCGAGGAGCCGCCTCGCGGATAGAACATGATCGCCGAAAGCACTCGCAGCATCCAAGCCCAGTATTCCCCACCGGCGAGGTGCGGCGCTCTCGCTTCGAGGGGGGTGAACGCTCACGTGCACTCCCGCGCCCGGGCGGCGTGTGCCGGGGCGGCTAGTGACCACGGCGAGGACGGCCCTCGCAGGCCCTCGAACACGATTGCTGTGACGACGGACCGTCCGCCAAGGATGTCGACCCCGTGCTCCTCACGGGGGCGATTGCGCAGGCGACCGGAGTGAACGAGTGAGGCCGAGCCGCCTCCATCGAGGTTCAGAGCATCCGACGAGCCGAGCTTGACCAGCATGTCGGCGAGCTCGGCGAGGGTCATGCCCGCGTCGCGCTGGGTCCGGCCATCACAAGCCACGGCTAGAACCCGCGAACCGGCGATCGCCAAGGCGGCACGCGGATAGCGACCGAGGGTGATGTCCGAGTCGAACTGGTGCGAGCCTGCCGAGAACCCTTCCAGGTCGTCGGTCCCAACCGCGCTCACCCCGCCTGAGACGAGGAGTGGTCCGGCCTGAAGCAGATCGCCGGCGGGCTCAGCCGCCAACTCGTCTCGCCGGGCGATCCGAAGTCTCCCGTCGGTCACTTGGACGCACGCTCTGAGCGAGCCCCAGGGTTCATCGAAGGAGACCGACAGCTTCTGCTCGCCGCCGACGCGCAGCTCTCCAAGAGGCTCGTACAGCGGCCGGGCGAAGAAGCCTCCGACGACCGCGTGGCGCACTCCGTTGCGGCGGCACCAGCGTGCCAGCGGCTGGGGCTGCTCGAACGCGACAACCCGCGGCATGAACGCGCGGGCCTCGAAGCTCACGACGTGAACGGTGGTGCGGGCCCCATCGGCGAGCGCGATGCGCAACCGCTCGAGGCGGCAGCGGCGCCGCGGGAGCGCCTCGACCCGGCGGGCGAGCTGCATCGGACTCATCCGGGGGAGGCTCCATTGCTGAACGTGCGCCCCACTGTCGTCCGCAGTACACCAGCCCCCCCGGACTCGGCTACAGAAAAGGTGAGCGATGGCAAAGGACCACGGACCGAGCATCAAGAACGACAAGCAGTACGAAGGTCTGCGTAAGAAGGGCATGAGCAAGTCACAGGCGGCAAAGATCGCCAACACCCCGGACGCGTCGAAGAAGGGCGGCAGGGACAGCGGTGCCAGCAAGAAGTCCTGACAGCGATCCGCCGCCGGCGGGTCTCATATGAACTAGAAGCTGTCCGTCCGCGCCAGCGACGCGTACCTTCCCATGAAGGTAGGCGGCTTCAGCTGGCGATACGTGGGCCGAGATGTACGGATACAGCTTTTTCACGACCGAGTCCGGGGGGGCTGGTGTACTGCGGACGACAGTGG
>CATPAX010000271.1 GCA_955652215.1 uncultured Solirubrobacteraceae bacterium
GCCTCGAGGCCGTGCCGGGACTGGCGCATCATCTGGCGCACCAGGATCGGAGTCATCGGGCCACTGCCGACGAACATCACGCGCTCGGCTCCGAACATCCGCAGCGCCAGCTTGCGGACGAGGAAACGCAGCGTCAGGGTGAGCACAAAAGCGATGCCGATGTACGCGAGCAGCTCGGAGAAGCCGACCTTGCCGGGAGGGGTCAGCTGCAGGTAGAGCCAGGTCGCGACGCCTCCGACGAGGAACGCATGAGCCATCGCGGGGATGTCGTCGACCGTCGCGTAGCCGACCCTGCGCAACCCCGCGGCGTACAGGCCATAGACATTCAGCAGGACGATCCAGAACGGAAGCGTCATAACGGTCCAGAGGGCATGCTGGGTCGGATCGGGGACCCCCAGCAGCGACCACGATGCGATGCCGCACAGCAGCGCGATCAGATCGGCGCAGACGAGCAGTCGCCGCGTGCGGTAATCGCGCCCGACCCCCGCCGTCGCGACCGGCTCCACGACCGTGAGCTCGACGGGCAGCGACCCGTTGCCCGGGCCGTCCACCGCCGGATCACGCCAAGCTCCTCCCCGCAGCCACTCCCTGCGTGCGGCCTGCTGTCTCATCGTTATCGCCCCTCCATCAATTACTGCAAAGAGGACATTCCCCTCGCCTCCCGTCCCAAAGGCTACTTCAGTTTGGATGCCCGCGCCAACCTTTGTGCAAACAGCGGTACGGGCCCGGACACTCCCGCGCGTCTCTACTCGAGCGCCGCCACCGCGAGTGCCTCGCGGAGGATCCCCAGGGCCTGTTCCAGCGTTGCCCGCGTCACGTTGAGCGGCGGCAACATGCGGACGACGGCGTCGTCGCGACCACCGAGCTCGACGATCAAGCCCCGCTCGAGAGCAGCGCGCTGGACGGCTACCGCGGCATGGCCGTTGGGCGCGCCGGTCGCAGGGTCGACGAGCTCGATACCGAGCATCAGGCCGAGGCCCCGCGCCTCCGCAACGAACTCGTGCTCCTCTGCGAGCTCCGACAGAGCCTCGAGCGCGATCGCTCCGAGCTCGGTCACGTTCTCGAGGATCCCGTCACGCTCGATGATCCTGATCGCCTCGACGCCCGCGGCGAACGCGAGCTGGTTGCCGCGGAACGTCCCCGTGTGGGCACCCGCACTCCAGGCGTCGAGCCGCCCGTCGTAGAGCATGATCGCCGCCGGCATGCCGAGGCCCCCGACCCCCTTCGACGCCACGACCACGTCAGGAGCGAACCCGTGGTGGTCGAACGCAAACCATGTGCCGGTGCGCCCGAAACCACATTGGATCTCGTCGACGATCAAGGGGATCTCCAGCTCACGGGTCACCCGCCTGACTCCCTGCAGAAAGTCGGTCGGAGCGGGAATCACGCCGCCCTCGCCCTGAACGACCTCCAGGATCACCGCCGCCGGGAGCGCAACTCCGCCGTGAGGATCGCGCAGCGAGCGCTCGAGATACTGCGCGCAGCGCAGGCCGAGGGACTCTCCGTCGCCCGGCAGGGCGCCGCGAAGCGCGTACGGGTACGGGAAAAAGTGAACGCCCGGCATCTGTCCCGCCACCCGCTCCTTCTGGGAGACGAGCGCCGATGCGGCCATCGCCCCGTGCGAGCCGCCGTGATAGGAGCCGTGGAAAGCGACGATCTCCGACCGGCCCGTGGCCGTCTTGCATAGCTTCAGTGCGGCTTCGACTGCGTTGGCGCCGGTCGGACCGCAGAACGCGATTTTGGCGTTCGAGCGAAGCGCCGCCGGAAGCAGCGCGAGCTGCATCGAGGCGAACTCATCGCGGATCTCGGTGGGGAAGTCGAGACCGTGCTGGAAGCGCGGGAGCTGCGCCTGGATGGCGGCGATCAGCTCCGGATGGGAATGGCCGAGTGGCATCGACCCGGCCCCGCTGAGGAAGTCGATGAACACGTTGCCGTCGAGATCGACGACGAAGGAGCCCTCCCCCCTGTCGATCGCGATCGGAAGCCGGCGCGGGTAGGTACGAGCGCTCGACTCGCGTGCCTCCTGGCGTTCGAGCAACGCCGCGGATCGTGGCCCAGGGAGCGAGCCGCTCACCAAGGGCGCAAGCTGCTCACTTGAAGCTACTGCTGTCATGTTGCCCCTCTACGTTTGTGTCAACCGGTTCGGCCGACGGAATGCGCGCTTCGCGAGCTTCCGGCAGTCGTGTTGTGCTCAGGCGGAGGCGCCAGCGAGATCGGTCGCGTGGATCATCTCGCCCATCGCCACCAGCAGCTTTCGCGGGCCGCTGAACGGCCGGCGTGCGTGCGCGACGAGCATGTTGTCCACTGCGATCAGGTCGCCCTCCTGCCATGGGAACTCAACGCACAGCTCCTCGTAGAGCTCGCCGATCCGGTCCACTACCTCGTCCGGGATCTTGCTCCCGTCGCCGAAGTACACGTTGCGCGGCAGATCCTCGTCGGAGAACAGCTGCCGCAGGGCGTTTCGCGTCTCGTCGTCCAGGCACGAGACGTGGTGCAGCTGAACCTGGTTGAAGAACACCTGCTCACCCGTACGTGGGTGGGCGCGGACCGCCTCGGCGGTCTGCCGGATGCGCAGGCCGTTAGCGGTCCACTCAGAGCTCATTCCGGCCTCTGCGCAGATCCGCTGCACCTCTGAGCGGTCGTCGGTGTGGAAGAAGTCCTGCCACGGCACGTCGATCCCCTCGGAGAAGTTGCGGACATACATCAGCCCCTTCTCGACGAACTCCTCACGAATCTCGGGATCGAGCGCCTCGAGCACCGTGCGGCAGTCCAGGAGCGGGGTCTCGCCTCGGTCCGGCGCAGGTGTCACGCAGAAGAAGAACTGGCGTAGCGGCCAGGACGGGAGGTGCGAGCTCTCGTTGTGGAACAGGATCATCTTGTCGGGGGGGTACGGCGTCGAGCCGTACACCCGCTCGCTTGCGCTCTCCGGCGGCAGATCGCCGTACTCGGCGAACAGGTCACCGGCGATCGTCGAGGCGACGGCCTCGAAGTCCGCAGCATCCTTCAAGCCGAACCCACGGAACAGGATCGCCCCATGCTTGTCCAGCAGCGTGTCCAGCTCTTCGCTGTGGCCCGCGCACCAAGCCGCCAGATCGACGTTCTCGATGGCGGGTGTGATCATCGCCGGCAGCTCGCCCGTCCCCGGCAGCGTCCCGACCTCGACGAGCCTTCCGTCCGATACGGCTCTGCGCCGCATGCCTCGCAGCCCTCCCGGCCCGCTTGCCCCTGCGCTCATCGTTCCTCCTGTCTGATCAACTGCTGTTCACCACGGGCGTCAGCGTCTGGCGCTTGATCACCGGCGAAGCCCTGGTACGGATCGCAAGTGCCGCGATGTACCCGACTGCCTCATCGCTCAGGTCGCTCAGGATCCACTCCGTCGGTTCGCTTCTCGACCATTCGGTTCGCAACACTGCGACCGGTTGCCCGCGATCAAGACTAACATCAAAGGTATCCAGTGCGAGCTGGAGCCCGTCCCCGCGAGCCTTCACGAACGCCTCCTTGCGGGTCCAGCAGCGCAAGAATGCCCGCGGCCGCTCGGCGGTTGGCAGTGAACGCAGAACCGCGACCTCCGCGGGCGAGAAGAACCGCTCGGCGAGTCGCTCATCCGTCAGCTCGGCGTCCTCGATCTCGACGTCGATCCCGACCTCCCCCACGCGGGTGACCGCAACCAGGATGACCGTGCCCGAGTGCGCGAGGTTGAAACGGATCTCCGAGCTCACCAGCGCGGGCTTGTCGAACGCGCCGTACTGAAACCGGACGTCCGTGGGCTCCAGATCCAGGTAACGCGCCAGCAGGCAGCGCAGCTGGCCCCGACCGACGATGTAGCGAGATCGGTCCCGCTGAAAGCGAAACCGCACGGCACGATCCCGCTCGTCGGTGGACAGGAGCGATTCGAACCCCGCCACGATCTCGGCGGGGTAATCGAGGGAGCCTTCCCAGACATGCACTTCGCTTTCCGGAAGCTGGATCCTGGGCATCGGAGACCCTCTACTATTCTCGATCCGGGGCCTGGCAACAAGCGATCGGGCAGGGGCGGCTCGACAATCTCAGTGCACGCAATCGCGACTTCAGCGGATCGCACGGCGGCGATCGACGAGGATGGGCTCGCCCCGGGCGGCAGGGTTGTCGCTGCGCTGGCCGTGGTGCTCGCCAGGCACCAGGAGCGCAGCGAGCTCGTGCTCGGTTACCTTGATGGCACCGGCCACGCGCCGATCCCGGTGCACCTGAGCCTCCAGGAGGACCCGAGCTTCGAGGACCTCGTCCGCGAAGTGGGCGAAGCGATCGGCGCCGCCCCTGAGAGTCGCGCTTCGAGCCGGATGCTCGATGGGATCGTGGCGATCGATCGCGATCCGGCCGCGGGTGCGATCGGCTCGCTATGGCTCGCGGTCCATCGCGGCTCGGACGGGGCCAGACTGGTCCTCCACGGCACGGACCCGGCAGCCTGCGAGCGGTTGCTCGGGCACGTGGAGACCGCGCTCGGGGGCGATCCGCAGCTCCCCGCCAGTGCGGTGGAGATCATCACGCCCCAGGAGCGCCGGGAGCTACTGGAAACGTTCAATCAGACCTCGGCGCCATACCCGGACCGCTGCCTGCACGAGTTGCTGCACGAGCGGGCGACGCTCACTCCAAGTGCTGTCGCGGTACGCGATCCCGCGAGCACGCTGACCTACGCGGAGCTCGACGCGCGCGCCAACCAGCTCGCCCACCATCTACTCGAGCTTGGAGTGCAGGCGGAGGATCTCGTGGCCATCGCGGTCAGCCGCTGCGCCGAGATGCTGGTCGGACTGCTGGGGATCATGAAGGCTGGCGCCGCCTACGTACCGGTCGATCCAGCCTACCCGCGCGAGCGCCAGGAGTTCATGCTGAGCAGCTCCGGAGCGGCCGTGCTCGTCACCCAGGAGCCGCTGGTCGACAGCTTGCCGATAGACGGTGAACGCGTTGTGTGCCTCGACCGTGACCGGGCGCTCCTGGCCCGGCATCCCGCCGAGCCACCGAACGTCGGCGCGGATCCAGAGCAACTCGCGTACACGATCTACACATCGGGCTCGACCGGGCAGCCAAAAGGCGTCCAGATCCCGCATCGAGCGCTGGTCAACTTCTTGACCACGATGCGCGAGCGTCCAGGGCTCTCGGCCGAGGACGTGCTCGTCGCGGTGACCACGTTGTCGTTCGACATCGCCGGCCTGGAGCTGTACCTGCCACTGCTCGTGGGCGCCCAGGTGGTGGTCGCTCCAGCTGAGACGGCGAGCGAACCTCGCGCGCTTTCGCAGCTGCTCGCCGACAGCGGCGCGACGGTAATGCAGGCCACACCCACGACATGGCGGATGCTGCTCGACTCGGGTTGGCGCCCGAACGGCAGCCTCAAGGCCCTGTGCGGCGGGGAGGCACTCCCGGTGGCGCTCTCCGACCGGCTGGTGGCGGTCGGGCTCGAGCTGTGGAACATGTATGGGCCGACCGAGACCACGATCTGGTCGACCTGCGCCAGGGTCACCACCACCGGCCAAGCGCTCACGATCGGGCGACCGATCGCGAACACCACAATCTACGTCCTCGACCGGCATCTGCAGCCGGTTCCCGCTGAGGTGGCCGGAGAGCTGTGGATCGGCGGCGACGGACTGGCGCGCGGATACCGGGGGCGACCGGATCTGACCGAGGAGCGGTTCATCGCCAATCCATTTGGCTCGGGACGGGTCTACCGGACCGGGGATCTCGTGCGCTACCGCCCGACGGGAGAGATCGAGTTTCTCGGCCGTATCGACAACCAGGTAAAGGTCAGGGGCTTCCGGATCGAGCTCGGCGAGATCGAGACCGTCCTGTCCCGGCATCCCGGTGTCGCCGAGGCGGTGGTGATCGCGCGCGGCGAGACGGGCGCCGACGCGGACCTCGCGGCATACGTGATCGCGTCGGGCGACCCAGTGGGTGCTCGTGAGCTCCGCGACTTCGCCGGCCGCTCGCTTCCCGCCTACATGGTCCCGTCGACCGTCACGACACTCGACGCGTTCCCGCTCACGCCGAACGGGAAGGTCGACCGCAAGGCGCTGCCCGAGCCCGCCCGAGAGCGTTCCGCAGAGCGCGAGCTGACCGCGCCCCGAACTGCGCTCGAGCGCAGGCTGACCGCAATCTGGGAGCGGCAGCTTGCGATCAGTCCCATCGGAGTCCGCGACGACTTCTTCGACCTCGGCGTGACATCGTTCGTGGCAGCCGAGCTGTTCGCCGCAATCGAGCACGATTTGGGCTCGGAGCTCCCGCTGGGCGCGATCTTCCAAGCGCCGACCATCGAGACGCTCGCAGCACTGATCGAGTCTCACGGCGCCAGTTCGCGGTTCACCTCCCTCGTGGCCATTCAGCCTGCCGGCACCCGCCCCCCGATCTTCTGCATCCACGGGGGTGCGGGCACGATTCTGCACCTGGCCGGTCTCTCGCGACGCCTTGGTCCAGACCAGCCGTTCTACGCGCTTCAGTCCAGAGGCCTCTATGGCGGCGCGGCGCCGCTCACCAGCGTCGAGGACATGGCCACGCACTACCTGTCCGAGATGCGGGAGGTACATCCCGAAGGCCCCTGGTACATCGGCGGCTACTGCTTCGGCGCGATCGTCGCGCACGAGATCGCGACGCGCCTTCAGGGCGCCGGCGAGGACGTGCGGCTGCTGAGCATCTTCAACGGGCCGAGTCCCACCTGGATCAAGCGGTGGGGCTGGCACGGTAATCAGCCAAGCTGGCTGGCGAAGAACCCACGCCCCTCGAAGCCGACCGAGGGGGAGCGCCGCCGCCGCAAGCGGGCCGCCCTCGTGCGGCGGTTGACCCGCGCTCTCCGAGACCCACGGCGGGTGTGGACAGGCCTGATGTGGGATCTGTGGGAGCCCCGCACTCGCCTCGCGCTCGCGCTCGGCCGGCCGATACCCGAGCAGCTACGAGAGCGGTATTTCCTCGAGCTCCACGCCAAGGCTGAGCGCGCCTACGAGCCCCGGGTGTTTGACGGAGAGATCCTCCTGTTCTATGGGGAAGGCCTGTACGAGGAGCCGACGCTCGGTTGGGAGCCCTTTGCCACCGGCGGGGTGAGGTCGTTCGCGGTTCCCGGCGAGCACAGCGGCAACCGCGACGCGATGCACGAGCCGGCTGTCGGCTTCGTGGCCGCGCATCTCGCGGTGGCCCTCTGAAGGTGGCTGGGGTGCGGTCCGCTGAGCGATTCCGGCGCACCCCCCGCGGTGCGCTCGAGTACGCGGTGCGCCAACACCTCCCGAGACCCGCATACCAGACGGCAATCAGGAGCTACTACGAAGCCCGCAGGCTTGCCGGTAAGGGCTTCGGGCGCGGCCGCCTTCTGCCCGACTTCGTGATCATCGGCGCCGCGAAGGCCGGCACGACCAGCCTCTATGGCTGGCTCAGCCGCCACCCGTTCGTTGCGCCCGCGTCCACGAAGGAAGTCCACTACTTCGACTACAACCACTATCGCGGCGAGGATTGGTACCGCCGCCACTTCCCGCTCGCCGGCGAGAGCGAGCGCTTCTCAGCCACGCACGGGCGTCCGTTCCTGACCGGCGAGGCGAGTCCGTCGTACATCTCGCACGACTGGGCGCCACAGCGTCTCGCTCGTGCGCTGCCCGATGCGAAGCTCCTCGTGGCGCTCCGCAACCCGGTCGACCGTGCCTACTCGCAGTTTCAGATGTCTCGGCGCGAGCAGGAGGAGCCACTCGAATCCTTCGCGACGGCGGTGGCCGCCGAGGAGCAGCGGCTCGCGCCAGAGCTCGCCCGAACGAAGGTCGACCGCCGGTATCAGAGCTGGCCGATCGGATGCTGGTCATATCTCATGCGAAGCCGCTACGCCGAGCAGCTCGCGCGGTGGTTCGCGCTCCTGCCGCGCGAGCAGTTTCACTTCCTCACGCTCGAGGACCTCTCGGCGCAGCCGCAGGCGACGCTCGACAGTGTGCACGAGTTCCTGGGTCTCCCGACCCACCGCTACGAGGGCTTGAAGCCCCTCCACACCGCCACCTACGACGCGATCGATCCGGCGACTCGCGCGCAGCTGGCCGAGTACTTCCGGCTCCTCAATGAGCGCCTCTACGAGCTGGTCGGGAGGGACTTCGGGTGGGAGCGGCCCGCGGGAGAGCAGCGCCACGCTCCGGCGCAGAATCCCGCCGAGGCTCTCCCGAGGTGACGACCGTCCTCGTGACGGGCGCGGCCCGCGGGATCGGCCGCGCCACCGCGGTCGCTTTCGCGCAGGCTGGGGCCAGCGTTGGCCTGCTCGACGTGTGCGCGGAGATCGATGGAGTTCCCTACCCGCTGGCGACGCCGGAGCAGCTCGAGGAGACAGCGCGTCGCTGCCGGGCCGCTGGGAGCACGACCGGTTCCTACGTTGGCGACGTCAGGGATCCGCGGCAGGTGCAGGAGGCGGTTGCCGCGTGCCGGAGCGAGCTCGGGCCGGTCGACGTGCTCGTCAATAACGCAGGCCTCGTCGGTCCCGCTGGAATGCCGGCCCACGAGCTCGACGAGCTCGCGTGGACGACGATGATCGATGTCGACCTGTCCGGGGTGTGGCGATGCGCGAAAGCGGTGCTGCCGGACATGGTGGCCCGGCGGTCGGGGGCAATCGTCAACGTCGCTTCGACAGCCGGACTCGTGGCGTTCCCGTACTTTGCCAACTATGTCGCAGCCAAGCACGGTGTGATCGGCCTGACCAAGGCGCTCGCCCTCGACTACGCGACTCACTCGATCCGCGTCAACGCGGTCTGCCCTACGTCGGTCAAGGACGACCCCGAGCTCGACTCGGGGATGCTTGCGGGCGTCGCCGGGATGCTCGGAGTTGGACCCGAGGACTACGAGGCCCTGTCGCTCCCCCACCACCCGCTCGGGGCGCTTGTCAGCGCGGGCGACGTCGCTGGCGCGATCGTGTGGCTGGCGTCAGACGCCGCCGCGCGGGTGACCGGCGCGGTCGTTCCCGTCGACGCGGGCTTCACGTCGCGCTGAGCTCAGGCTGCGCGGAGCGCTCCCCGCTCGGCGGCCGCTGCGTTGCTCGCCCAAACTGATGCTAAGCAGCCTCGTGCCAGGGTCGGCGAGCACCTGGCGCAGGATTCCCTCGTAGTCCTCAGCCAGGCCGAGCACGGTTTCTCGCTCGAACAACGCGGTGCTCCAGTTGAACTCCGCCTCGATCCGCTCGCCGACGTGCAGCTCGAGCGCCAATTCGAAGCGCGCGAGCCCCAGATCGACCGCTACCGGCTCGCAGATCGCGCCGGGCATCTCAGGCGCCGGCGGCTCGCCGACCCGCACGCGGAAGTTCACCTGGAACAGCGGGTTGATGCCGGGGTGGCGCTCCGGTTGCACCGCACCGACGACCATCTGGAGCGGAATCTCCTGGTGCTCGTAGGAGGCAAGCACGGACTCCCGGACGCGCTGCAGCAGCTCGGAGAACGTGGGATTGCCCGCGAGCCGGGCACGTACCACGACCGTGTTGGCGAAGAACCCGACGAGATGCTCGAGGCCGGGCTGCTCGCGATTGGCCATCGGGCCGCCGAGCAGGATGTCGTCCTGTCCGCCGTGGCGGTAGAGCAGGATCGCGAACGTGGCGAGCAGCAGCATGTACGGGGTGACCCCGAACATCCGGCACGCGTTCTGGAGAGCCGCAGCGAGGTCCTCGTTCAGCACCGTCCTGTAGGTATCTCCGTCGAACGTGAGAGCCGACGGACGCCGCTTGTCGGTCGGCAGCTTCACGACCGTCGGCGCTCCCGCGAGCTGGCGCCGCCAGAAGTCGAGCTCGGCGTCAAGTCGCTCGCCACGCAGGCGCGCGCGCTGCTGGCGGGCGAAATCCCGGTACTGGGAGCTCAGCTCCGGCAGCGCAGGCGGCCGGTGCTCGAGCGCCGCCCGGTAGCACTCCCCGAGGTCGCGGTAGAACACCTCCACGGCCCACGCGTCGAAGGCGACGTGATGAGTCTGGAAGAGCAGCACGTGCTCGCCCGGTGCCAGGCGGAACAGCGTCGTGCGCAGCATCGGATCCTCGGCCAGGTCGAACGGACGGCGGCCGTGCGCCACCAGCAGGCGACCCAGCTCCGCCGCCGGCTCGTCCAGCTTCGACACGTCGACCAGCTCCACCTCGGCGGGCGCCGCGTCTGCAACAAGCGCTCGCCCCGAGTGCTCTTCCCAGACGAGCACCGTCCGCAGGGCCTCGTGGCGCTCGAGCAGCGAGCTCAGTGCCTGGCGCAGCGCGTCGAGATCGAGATCGCCGCTGACCCTGACCGCAAGCGCCGCGTTATAGGTGGCGTTGCCGGGCTCGAGGGCATCGAAGAACAGCAGCTGCTCCTGCTGGAAGGAGAGGGGAATGGCC
>CATPAX010000272.1 GCA_955652215.1 uncultured Solirubrobacteraceae bacterium
CACTTGACGGCCTGACGGTTCCTGACTTGTGGACGAGATAGATCTCGACGAACGCCCAAACGATGAAGACGGTGAGGATGGTGTACTCGATCAGCGCGACAGCCACCTGAAGGCGCGCGCTGGGGCGCAGGCCGATGACCGCGACGGCGGTGAGCGCCGATCCAAGGATCGCGATCACGATCGCTCCGGCCAACTGGTTATTCGGGGAGAACCCGAGCAGCGCGAGCACGCTGGGGCCGATCGTGATCACGTCGATCAGCACGAAGCCGCCGAATGCGACGAGCATCAGCCAGCCCACCAGGTTCCCGACGTATGGACTGAACGCGCGGCATACCCACTCGTAGGTCGCCCCGGCGTTCTGGCGCCACATGTTCAGACGCTGGAATGCGACTGCGATGCACAGCAGTCCGAGCGCCGAGATCGCCAGCGGAAGGATCGTCGCGTAGGCGGACGCCGCGACCAGCGACGCCAGCACGATCGAGACGGTCTGGCCGGGCGCGGCACCAGCCAGCGCAAACACGGTCGAGCCGAGCAGGCCGACCTCGTTGCGCTTCAGCGACGTGCGGTCCCGGGATCGGCGCTGGGTGGTGCTCCCCGAGACGTCCCCTGTCGACGCAGTCACCAGTAGCTCCAATCTCGTCGCGTGCCTGTTCGCCTGCGTGTACGGCCCTGTAGGAGAGTGCTATATACCATTGCACCTGGTACATTGCAAGCGGTTCGCGGCTGCTGCCTATTGGTGTAGGGTGCGGGCCCCGCGAGCCGGAGGGACTCGGAGGAATGTCGTCAGCTAGCGGTCGTGCCGCGGTGCGGCAAAGCCATCTTTCGATCGTCGAAAGTCGGAGCTTTCGCGACCAGGTGCGGCGTGCGCTCGAGGCGGCGCTGGTAGCCGGCGAGCTCAAGCCGGGTGAGCTCTACTCGGCGCCGATCCTGGGGGAGCGCTTTGGCGTCTCCGCCACGCCGGTCCGTGAGGCGATGCTCGACCTGGTCAAGGACGGGTTCGTCGTCGCTGAGCGCAACCGCGGATTTCGTGTGGTTGCGATGTCCGAGGTCGATCTCGATCAGATCTCGCACATCCGGCTGCTGCTCGAGGTCCCGAGCACCGTCGAGGTGGCTCGGATCGTGACCTCCGAGGTGCTCGATCGCCTGTCCGAGATCGCCGACGAGATAGTCGCAGCTGCCGCGCGCGGGGATCTGATCGACTATCTCGATACCGACCGGCGATTTCACGTCGAACTGATCTCCCAGCTCGGAAACGACCGTCTCACTGAGCTGGTCGATCGCATGCGCCGCCAGACGCGGCTGTTCGGCCTCGACCAGCTGGTCGAAACCGGCCGGCTGGTCGCCTCAGCCGAAGAGCACAATCAACTGATCGAAGCGATGCGGGCCCGGGACGGAGCGAGCACCCGGCGCCTCATGACCTCGCACATCAAGCACACCCGCGGCCTGTGGGTCGGGCGCGAGGAGCAGTAGCGGCGCGACCCGGGGCACTAACGCAGCCCGGCTACGAGCGCCTGCTCGGTCAGCCGGCGCACCTCGCTCTCGTGCTCGGGCGAGAGCGGGACTCGAGGCGGCCGGCAGACGCCGCCCTCGCGACCAACAATGTCCATCGAGAGCTTGATCGCCTGCACGAACTCGGTCTTCGAGTCCCAGCGAAGAAGCGGATGTAGCGCCCGGTAGAGCGGGACCGCGATCTCGAGATCTCCCGTCACCGACGCCCGGTAGAGCTCGACGCACGAGCGCGGAAAGACGCTCGTGTATCCCGAGATCCAGCCGACCGCGCCGGACAGGGCGATCTCGAGCACCGTGTCGTCGGAGCCGATCAGCACATCGAGCTCCGGCGCCAGTTCGCGCACTACATACGCCCGGCGGGGGTCACCCGCGAACTCCTTGACAGCGACGATCAGCCCCTCCTCATGGAGCCTGGCCAGACGCTCCGGCGTGAGATCGGTCTTGGTGTCGATCGGGTTGTTGTAGGCGACCACCGGTAGGCCAACCGCGGCCAGCGCTCTGTAGTGCTCGAATATGCTTCGCTCGTCGGAGCGGTACGAGTTCGGGGGCAGCGCCATCACCGCCGGAGCGCCGAGCTCCGCTGCCTGCTCGGCCCAGTGAACTGCCTCCCGCGCGCCGTAGGCGCCCACCGCCGGAATCACCGCGAACCCCTCGGGCGCGGCCTCGATCGCTGTTTCAATCACGCGCACTCGCTCCCCGGCACTCAGGGTCTGGTATTCGCCCAGTGATCCGTTGGGCGTGATCCCGTCGCAGCCCGACTGCGCCAGCCATCTGATGTGCTTTGCGTAGCGGTCGAGATCGAGCTCGAGCTTCTCGTCGAACGCCATCGGGTTGGCCACGAGAACGCCGTGCCAGGGCTGGCTATTCATGCCCGTTCTCAGGGGGAAGCAGCGAGCGCGCGATCGAGCATTTCGCCGTGTGCAACAGATTGCTCACCTGTCCGACCCCGCAATGCGCTCCGATCCCCATCACGATCGCCGCCTGCTCGGGACCGAGGCTCCACTCGTCCTCGAGCCACAGCTTGAGCTCGCGAAAGGCCGCGCGACATGAATCAGCCAATGAGATCCCGGACACGATCGTGGTCAGCTTCTCGGCCGAGCGAACCCTCGGGGCGCCCATCGACCGTGGCCGCTTCACCGGGCGCGCACTGGCCATGATCCTGGCCCCGACCTCAGGGGCGGCGACGACCTCGCCGTCGCCCATCGCGGCCTTGCAGTCCCCGAAGTACAGACCGGCGCCGGCTACCGCGACAGGAAGCGTGACCGTCGCGCCGGCAGTGATCTCGGCGCAGTCAACGTTGCCTCCGTAGTCACCCTCGTGGCGGCTGAGGACGGTTTCCCGCGCGGGCGAAGTGGCCAGGCAGCCGATCAGTGGGCGGACCGGGATAGTCCAGTCATCGCTCAGCCGGATCAATCCGTCCTCGATGGGGAGGTTCACCACGTGGTCCTCCTCGTGCCACCAGTCAACCGGAGACAGTGCCTCGCAGCGGCTGATGAGCACGCACCCAGGCGTTGTCACTCCGAGCTCCTGGACGGTGATCTCGACAGCCTCCCCGGGCTCGGCCCCCTGCACCGCGACCGGTCCGGTAACGCCGTCGAGGTTAGCTTCGACCCAGGCGGCCGACTGGTGGTTGAAGTCGGCGGGATCCCGGAAGCGGCCGGTGAAGCAATCCTCCGTCAGCACGGTGAACAGCTCTCCGGGCTCAACCGTCCCGACTGGCTCGTGGTCCGGGCTGTAGGTGTACTTGAGCTCGCTCGGGCTGAACGTCTGCATCAGCGCCGTTTCTGGTGCAGCTCCGTCGG
The DNA here is from genome assembly GCA_955652215.1 of uncultured Solirubrobacteraceae bacterium. The sequence goes on from CATPAX010000272.1 coordinate 3,312, forward strand.
CAGCGGGGACTCGGGAGTCACCGGCCCGTAGCCCTCGAACTCGCCGTACTGCTCGTAAATGCCCTCGTAGAACTTCACCGCCTCGGAGTCGAGCTCGATCCCCAGGCCCGGCCCCGTCGGAACCGGGATCGCTCCGTCGACGAACTTGATCTCCTCGGCGACCAGGTCGTGCACCAGGAACGTAAGAAACTGCTGGTGGCCGAGCTGCGGGGAGGGAAGTGTTCCCAGCACGTGCGCCGTCGCGATCGTCGTAATGCCGAGGTCCGCGAAGGCGTGCTTACAGATTGGTATGCCGGCGGTCTCGCACATGGTGGCCGCGTTGTGGAACGGAACCAGCCCGCCGAGCTGATGAGGGTCGGTGACGATCACGTCGGCCGCCTGCTGCCTGATCACCTCGGGCACCTGAGTGGGCAGCCAGGCGGACTGGTTGGCTCCGATGCGCACGCGCGCCTTGCGACGGAGATCGGCCAGCCCCGCGATGTTGTGCATGTCGATCGGCTGCTCGACGAACTCGACTCCCACGTCCTCGAAGCGCGCAAGCGCGTCGACGGCTTCGAACACCGACCAGGCCTCGTTGGCGTCGACCCGGACTGCGACCGCATCACCCACCTCATCACGGATAGCGCGCGCCAGCGCCAGATCGTTTGCCAGGTCGAAACCGATCTTGATGTACACCGACTTGAATCCGCGCGCGGCTCCTTCGGCCGCCTGCCGGCGGGCGGTCTCCGGGGTGCGATCGTCGACCCCGATGAACCAATAGAAGGGCACGTGGTCGGTCTGAAGCCCACCGAAGAACTGGTGCACGGGACAGCCGTAAGTCTTCCCGCAGATGTCCCACAGCGCCATCTCGATCGCCGCGGTGGCGCCGTTTCCGAGGTATGGGTAGTGGTGCCAGCCGCGATCCGCGGCACGCTGGAGGAACTCCTTGACCCGCCGTGGATCCTCTCCGACGATCCACGGCGTGGTGGCCTCGAGGGCGTCGCGGACGAGCGTAATCAGGGGGCTGCCGGGCACCTCCCCGATCCCTGTGATCCCCTCGTCGGTGTGGACCTCGACGATCGCGTTGGTCAGTCCCCACATCCGGCCAAAGCGCCAGGTCTCGGGGTGCGTGAAGGGCACCGAGACGATGTGCACGTCGACGCCAGTGACTTTCATTGCCGACCCTCCTCCGGCATCAGCCCGCGAACGGGGTAAATCTCCCCGCGCGCGCGAGCGATAACTCCCCGCGCGCGAGCGGAAACTCCCCGCAGCGCGAGAGATAACTCCCCGCAGGGACAGTGCAATGGTACATAATACCCTCCGAGCCGTGTCGACGGCGCCCGGCCGCGCCGGCCCGACCGGGCATACTAAGCCCGTGACATCAGCGCTCGATTTCGAAGCGCTTGCGCCGATCCGCGCCGATCCGAAGCACGCCGCGATCCTGCTCGACATCGATGGGACGCTCGCTCCGATCGTCGACATGGCCGCCGATGCCAGCGTCCCGGAGAGCACCAGGCAGCTGCTGATCAGGGTGGCGCGCAAGTACGGCGTCGTGGCGTGCGTGAGCGGACGCAGAGCATCGGAAGCCCGGGCAATGGTCTCGATCGGCGCCATGTCCTACCTCGGCTCGCACGGCTCGGAGCTGTTGCGGGCCGGCTGGACCGAGCCGCGGCGCGACCCGAAGCTCGAGGAGTGGGTGGTCCGCATCCAGGAATTTGCCCGGGAGTCGGATACCCCCGATTTGCGTCGCCGGCGTGTGCGGATCGAGGACAAGGGCACGATCGTGGCGTTCCATTGGCGTGGAGCCCCTGACGAAGAGGCGGCGCGCGCTGCGATCGACGCGGTGGCGGCGAGGGCCGAGGAGGCCGGTTTCCGCACGCACTGGGGCCGGAAGGTGCTCGAGGTCCGCCCCCCGGTGCGGATCGACAAGGGCGCCGGCATTAAGGCCTTCCTGAAGGACACTGACGTCGCGGCCGCGATGTACGTCGGCGACGACACCACCGATCTTGATGCTTTCCACGCCCTCACTGAGCTCGCGCAGGAGGGCCAGATCGCACACGCCGTCCGTGTCGGGGTGCGCTCGGACGAGGGCCCGTCCGAGATAACCGGTGAGGCCGACGTCGCGGTCGAGGGAACCGCTGGCGTCAGGGAACTGCTCGCCGCGTTGATCGCCGAATAGTGGGTCACAGCGAAACATCCGGCGAGACTCGCTAGATGCGCTTCAGCGACTTTCTCCGCACGACGGTTCTGCTGAGCGCCGCCGCCGCAAGTGCACTCGCCGTGATTACGGTCCTGAGCGCCGCTAACAGCGGCGATGATGTCGTGGTCGTGTTCGGGGCTGGCTGGTGGGTCGTGGCGAGCGGGATCGGGCTCTGGCTAGGACGCCGCGCGGAGACCTCGCCCCCGATCGCGACGCTGCTATCGAGCGCGCGAACCCTGCCCTCGCTACCGGAGGTCAATCCGGCCAGGACGCTGCTGAACCGGCTGTGGCCACTGCTCGTGTTGACGATCGGCTCCGGCGCCGTCGCCTTCGAGGTGCCGCAGGTGGCGGCAATCGCCACCGGGTTCGCGATCATCTGGGCGCTGGCCTGGCGACGCCAGGCGTCTGCTGTGACCGCGATCGAGGAGCGCGACGGCGCCCGTTTCTATGTCGAGCAGACCTCGCCGCTGAAGCCGATTCGCTTGGTCCGCACCCCGGGGTTCCGGTCAAATCGATTCGAGCTGAACGGATCATCCGGGCGCTCTCGGCGCGTCCGGCCCCGCGCTTAGGTGAACCCACTAGCCGGAATGTCCGGTACGGACGTCCTGGTCGTGTCCGTCGACAGCACGACGGGGTGGCGGATCGCAGCGCAGGCCCTCACTGACGCCCTCGAGGGCGCGGGAGCGAGCGCCATGCGGGTCAGTACTGGTCCGCTGCGCAAGGTGCGGACGTTCGCGCTCACCGATCTCCTCGAGGCTCGCGCCGCGCGACATGTTGCTGCCCGCGCGATCACCGAGCACCAGCCGGCGGTGGTCATCTATTGCGGGATCACCGCGTCGCTGCTGTGGCCGGTGCCGGGCGCGGTCTGGATCGATTCGCTCGCGGCGGAGAACCGGCCCGGTCGCCACGGGGTCTGGCAGCGTGTGGTCGAGCGCCGCCGTCTTGCCCGCGCGCCGCTGATCCTGGCCATGAGCCCCGGTGCGCTTCGCCCGCTCGATGGCGTCGCGGGCGAGGTGGCGGTCGTGCCCTGCCCGGTGGATTCCTCGGGTCCGCCCGCCGCGGTGCGGGACATCGCCGCGGCCATGTACGCCGGCAATCCGGAGAAGAAGCGGCTCGACCACGTGCTGTCCGCGTGGTCGGCGGCCAGGCAGGGCGACGAGCAGCTGGTGGTTGCGGGGCTCGATGGCGTGCAGTCGGCACCAGGGATCGAGGTCGCCGGACGGCTATCCGTAACCGAGTATCGCGCGCTGCTGCGCCGCGCCCGTACGTTCGTTGCCGCCCCGCGCCGCGAGGATTACGGGATCGCCCCGCTCGAGGCCCTGGCCGACGGGTGTCAGCTGGTCAGCACCCCGGCTCCTGGCGCGTACCCCGCGCTCGAGATCGCCAGGACGATCGACCCCAGGCTGGTGGGCGACGATCTCGCCCGCGCGATCCGGATCGCGCTCGATGACCCGGTCCCTGACTACGCGCGGCAAGCCGCCCAGCTGCTCGAGCCGTTCTCGTCCGCCGCGGTCCGCAGAACGCTCGCCGAGCGGGTGCTCCCCCGCTTACTGACAGGATGAGCGGGTCGTGATCTGGATCCCGTCCTACATCCCGAGCCCGTCGGCGAGCGGTTTTCACATCGGCCCGCTGTTCGTGCACGCCTACGGACTCATGTACGTGCTTGCGGTGCTTGCGGCGATCGTCATCTCGCGGCAGCGGTGGCGCAAGCAGGGAGGAGACCCGAACCTGCCGCAGGAGATCGCCGTGTGGGCGTTCCCCGCCGGGCTGATCGGCGGCCGAATCTATTTCCTGATCACCACACCCAGCCAGATCCCGCCGCACTGGTGGGGCCCGTTCGCCGTCTGGAAGGGTGGCCTGGGCATCTGGGGCGGGGTTGCCGGCGGCGCGCTTGTCGGCATCTGGCTGGCCCGCAGGCGCCTCGGGCCCGCCGACGCCCGCCGGTTCGCCGATGCCGTCGCGCCGTCGCTGCTGGTCGCGCAGTCGATCGGGCGGATCGGCAACTACTTCAACCAGGAGCTGTTCGGTAAGCCGACGTCGCTCCCGTGGGGCCTGAAGATCGACCCCGCCCACCGGCCGCCTGGGTTCTCCCAGTACGCGACCTTTCACCCCACGTTTCTCTACGAGATCATCTGGAACCTGTCGCTGGCGGCGTTCCTCATATGGCTCGGGAACCACCGCCGGATCAAACCCCCCGGGTTGTTCGCGCTCTACGTGGCGGGCTACTCGGCGTTCAGGATGTTCGAGGAGACGCTGCGGATCGACTACTC
>CATPAX010000273.1 GCA_955652215.1 uncultured Solirubrobacteraceae bacterium
AGCCGTCGGCCGGCTGGTCTTGGTTCAGATCGGCTCGACGCCCACTATGGCCGTGGTCACGGTGCTCAAATCGCAGTTAGGCGTGCATGCCGGTTTGCGTCCAGCGTTCGAACGCCTCGACCCACTCGGCCGGCCAAGCGCCGTCGCACGGCATGGTTCCAGCTTTGACTTGTTCCATGATGGCCTGTGCGTTCGTGCGGACGTCTTCGTGGGACCAGAGATCGAACGCGAACTTCATCGACTTGCGATCGCGCTCGCGGAAGAGCGGCTTGATGTGCTGGTCGAAGCTGACGGTTTGGTCGGGGGCGGGAAGCTCGAAGTCATTTCCGGCTTGTCCGTCCGCAGTTTCGAGCGCGGAGACGCGCGATCCCGGTTTGGCGTCGCACGCCCACCACCATTTCGGCATCGGCATCTGGGGCGGCGGCGTGGCTTCGGGCTGCGAGTTCTCGAGCGCGATGCGTGACCCCCATTCGATGTAGGACCGGAACGCAGCTTGGAACTCGGGGTCGGTCGGGAGGCCGGCGTCCTGCGCCGAGCGGTAGATCAGCTCGACCCAGCGTGCGCGCATCTCTTCGGTCAGCGCTTTGCCGAGGTGCTGGGAGATCATACGTTGATACCCGCCGTAGCTCTGGCTGTAGAGCTTGGGTCCGCCGAATACTTCGCCGAGCCATCGCGCCACCCGCTGAGGATGGTCTGGGGCCATCTTGGCGAACAGCGGCGCCAGCAGCGGATCTTCGGGGACATGCTTCTCGTAGAAGATGCGGGTCATCCGAGTCAAAGCGGGGAGACCGCCGCACCACTCGAACAGCGTCGGCTCGCGGTCCGGGTCAAGGACAGGGTCGTTGAACTCAACGTACCAGTGCATGCCGCTGCAGAACGGCTTGTTCTGCGAGTGTCCGCAGCGGCATAGCGCGTAGTGCTCGAGCGACGAGCCCGCGGCACGCTTGACGGCGTGTCCGTGCCGGTCGGTCAGCGGTATCCCGCCGGTGATCCGGTACGGGCCGTCCTTGCTGACTTCGATCATTGGTTCCCGGACGTTCTCCCAATCGACTTGGGTTCGAGCTTCGGCTCCGTCGAGCGCGTAGCTGAGCGCTCCCGATGGACAGTCACGGACCGCGCGGATGATCTCGTCCATCCGGCCGCCGCTCGCCGTCACGAACGCGCCGTCGGTGTGAAACACGGTCGCCAGTCGATCGGTGCAGAGGCCTGAGTGCTGACAGATCCCGCGGTTGTCGAAGACTGTGAGCTGCACCCCGTCGTAGGCGTCGCGCTTGTCGGGCACGCGCTTGGGGTCCTTCTTGTCGGTGAAGCCGGAGCTCGCGCACCCCCCGTCGCACACCGGCTTGACCGCGGACTCGCCGCAGCGGCACAGCGCCATCTGAGGCAGGGTCCGTACCTCGTCTCCAAGCCAATCGCGAATGCATTCGGCGTTCGTCACCAGGTACGGACCGTCATGAGCGCAGCGGATCTCGCGCGGGCAGTCGGCCTGGAGCTCTCGGAGCGCCGAGAGCCGAGCATCGCGGCCGTTTGGCCCGTCGGCGGGTGAGAACCTGAGCGCCAAGTCCTGCAGAGCCGCGGTCGCCTCCATGAGCAGCGTCTGCTGTTCGGGCTCGCCGGTCCAGTGAGCCCTTGTCTTCGTGGCCATCTGGGCGAGCGCCCACAGTGCTTCGCCCAGTGCCTGGGGGTTGGTCCGCGGCGGCGCGGAGTCCTGGGTCTTGTTCGGACGCGCAGCTTTCGCGGAGGGGCGGAGCCGCTTGCCGCTCGCGGCTTCGGCGAGCGGCCGTAGGACGGATTCGACGAGCCGGCGTGCGGTCTCGCGGTCTCGGGCCTTCTCGACCGCGGCACTTGCGGAGGTGAAGAGGCTCACCAGCTGACCGGCGCCGTCGGGCGGTGCCGTGGACGTTGACACCGCTCGGGCCAGCGATGCCGCCCGCTTGGAGAGCGCCTCTATGGCTTGATCGTCGACCTCAGCGGACGTGTGGGCCGGGGTGCGGAACCGGCTGGTTGCGCCCCAGTCGGCGAAGTGGGCCGCGAGCGAGTCGGCCACATCTCTCAGCGCGTCTTGTACGGGCGCCAGCTCGCTGGCGACGTGCTCTGACGCGATCGCCTGCACGAGTCCGCAGAAGTTCTCGGCTTCGCGGACGCGCTCCTCGAGCAGGGCCCAGGCCGCATCCCGGTGGGGCATGAGGTAGTCGTTCTCGTAGAACAGCTCGAAGCTCGGCCCCGCTGTCTTGCCCGGGTAGTCCGCTCCCACGGGCTGCGTGGTGATCAGGTTCCCGAGCGGCTTTAGCACTCGCAGCATCAGACCGATCGTCGCGTCAGCGAGCGTCCCGAGCTGCGCGTCCGTCTCCTCGGTGTGAGCGAAGTAGCGCTCCATCATCTGCAGCAGGATCTCGTAGCTGACGTTGAACAGGTCGCCGCACCTGGACGTCACCCGCGCACTGATCCGCGGGACGGTTTCGTCGTGCTCGCACCGTCGAACGGTCGCGAACATCACCGGCCGGACCGGATCGAACTGGGGGTTGGCCGCGAGCATCTCGCGGTACTCGTCGAGGATCTGTACGAACTGGCCGAAATGGGCTTGCTGCCAGTGGCCTCGCGCGCCCTCTCCCTGCTCCAGGATCGTGTCCACTGCCTGTTGTGCGCTCGCGAGGTCGGTGACCGCGACGAGCTCGGGCCAGCGAAAGTGCGCAGTGCTCGCTTGGGCGCGCGGGGGCCCGACGAACAGGTTGCGCTCGCCGAACTTCTCAGCCAGGTGAGCGAGACCTTGCTCGATCGAGCGGTACAGGTGACCGACGGTCGCGAAGTCCTGAGGCTGAGGGACGATGTCGCGCTCCGCCATCAGCGGCACCGCTTCGTGAACGGGCGCGTCGATGCCCTCAGCGCCTTCAAGCGCCATACCCTCAGGACGCTCCAGAAACATGAAATGCCTCAGTGCCTGCTCTCCGAACGGCACCAGCGTGAGGTTCACTCCCGCCGGATAGTGATGCGCGGGGGCAGGAAGGTTCGGCCGTCCGAAATGTGGAGCGGCGCCGATCGCGGACAGCAGGTTGTGCACCAGCGCGAGGTGGAGCATCTCCTCGCTCGCGACGTGCGATATGCCGCGCCGCCAGCGATCGACCGCTGCAAGTTCAGCATTGGTCAACCCCTCGTCCTCGCGCTGCTTCAGCGAGAAGGCTGCGAACAGGTACTGGCACATGATTCCGTGCTCGAGTTCGGCCGCCTCGCACAGCATGTAGATGAGCGCCTCGCGGTGCTCGATCACAAACGGCGCCTCCGGCGCGGCCTTCCCACCACGAGCAGCGAGTACCTCTGCGAGCCGCCCGCGACCGGCGGATGGTGGCGAGTCGCTGGCGTGCGTTGGCGTCATGACTCCTCCGAAGGTTCGGCGCGCACTTTCTCAGACACCCATGGCTTCGATCAAGACCTGCGCGACCTTCCTGCCTGAGTACTGCTGTTGCCCGGTGATCAGCCTGCCGTCGCGGACGACGAACGCCTTGAACAGACCGCCCTGGACGTAGTTGGCGCCGCGCTCCTTGAGCGTGTCCTCGACCCGGAAGGGCATCACCTTCTGCCCGACGAAGCCGTCGCTGTAGTCCTCCTCGGCGTTCGAGAACCCGGTCACGGTCTTCCCGCTAACGAGGTATGAGCCGTCGGAGAGCTTCAGGTCAACCAGCGCGGCGGTTCCATGGCAGTAGATGCAGGCCGGCCGCTCTGACTCGTAGAACCGGCGCAGCGCGTCGTGGAGTTGCTCGTTGTCGCGAAAGCTGAACATCGGCGCCAGCCCGCCGGCGACCATGATCGCGTCGTACTCCTCCAAGTCGAGATCGACCAACTTGGGCGTGTCCTCGAGCAACGCCATCAGCTCGGGCGTGTTGACGAAACCCATCGTGACGAGGTCCTCAGAGGACCACTTCGACGCGTCACGCGGATCGCTCAGCGCATCCATTTGCACCTTGCCGCCAGCCGGGCTCGCGATCGTCACCTCGACGCCACGCTCGGTCAGCTCGTAGTACGGGTGGGTGAGCTCGGCGCCCCAGAACCCGACCGGCCACCCAACCGTGGTAGCGGTCGCGGGGTTAGCGACGACAATCAGCACTTTCTTGGGCTTGGACCGAACGGCGTCCACGCGCATGTGGTGATTGGCGACGATCTGTTGGTTAGTCGCGGTCATTGGCTTCCCCTTGTCTAGGTGTGAACATCTGAGGTCGTGCGCTCCAATAGGCGAAGTCCGACGTCGCGGGGAACTCCGGCATAGGCGAGGCTGACGGCGAGCATCATCGCCGGCTCCACCAGCCGCGCGGCCTCGAGCGCCCCGGCGTCGACGGGGTGTGCGCCGAGGTCGCACACGAGGCGTTCGACGATCCTCTTGGCCGCAGCGTCGTCGCCGCACACGAAAACAGTGGGCGCAAGCCCGCCGTCGTAGCTGAGCTGCTGCGAAGCGATCGCCTCTGCAAACGGGGGCAGGGCGGCAACGACCCGCGCGCCCGGCGCCCGGCGCGCGACCTCCTCGGCGGCCGAGTTGTCAAAGCCGACCACGAGGCCCGTGTAGTCGGGCTTCAACGCGTTCACACAGGACCAAAGCACCCGACCCCTCAGCAGTGCCGCTTCCGCGAGAGCCGCATCGATCGCCGCAAACGGAACAGCGAGGATCACGACGTCGCCGAACGCCGCCGTCTCCGCGTTCGAACCCACTCGCGCGTGCTGACGCACAGCCGCGTCCTGGGCCGAAGCGCCGCCGCCGAACATGATCGTGTGACCCCGCTCTGCGAGGCGTCCACCGAGAGCCGTGCCAAGACTGCCCGCGCCAATGATCCCCAGGTTCACGACCGGCTGACTCCCACGCTCGTAGTCCGCATGCGCAACAGCGTGAACTGGGGCGGCACTCAAAGCAACACGAATCGGATCTCGCTCTACATCCTTTGCGTATAGAGACGCGGGGCGGGCTTGTTCACAGGACGTCCGGTAAGTAGCGTCACACCCGGAATGCTCGAGCTTCGTCATCTTCGGTACTTCGTGGCGGTCGCTGAGGAGCTCAACTTCAGCCGAGCCGCCGAACGGCTGCACATGGCCCAACCGCCGCTCAGCGCCGCGATCCGTCAGCTCGAGCAGGACCTCGGAACGGAGCTGCTGCTGAGGACCACGCGTGAGGTGCGTCTTACCGACGCCGGCCGCAACTTTCTCGAAGGTGCCCACCGGACGCTCGCTGAGCTCGACCGCGCGCGGATCGGCGCGCAACGCGCGGCTGCCGGCGAGGTCGGACAGCTGCGAGTCGCGTTCAGCTGGAGCGCACGGTTCGAGACGCTCCCGGCAATCGGGCGCTCGTTCCGGTCGAGTCACCCCGACGTGTCGCTGCTGACCGAAGAGATGTGGAACGCGCGGATGCTCCCGGCGTTGCGTTCAGGTGCGATTGACGTGGCGGTCGCGCTGTGCCCAGAGGTCGCCGGCGAGTTCTCCTACCAGCCGCTCCGCAGCGAGCCCGTGATCGCACTCCTCGCCCAGACGCACCCGCTCGCCGGTCGCCAGACGCTCGATCTGCGCGACCTCGCCCAGGAGCGTTTTCTGTTCTTCCCGAGGGAACTGGCACCGCGTCTGTACGACGTCATGGTCGGTCTTTGCCGCCATGCAGGCTTTGAGCCCGTCGCAACCGGCGAGTCGTTTCACAGCGGCTGGGAGCTCCAGATCCTCTCCGAAGTGGACGTGGTGGCCCTCGTGCCGGCGTCCGTTGCACGCGAGCTGCCCAACGGAATCGCCGCGGTTCCGGTTGCTGATCCACCAGCCCAGCTCGAGACGGCGATCGTCTGGCGAAAGGACGACCCGTCGCCAACAGTCGCTGCCTTCCGCGCAGCGGCGCAGGCCGTGTTTCAGAGCGCGCCGGCCCAAACAGACTCGCTCTAATCGGAGACCCGTCGCGTAGTTGCGCGACTGCAGCGGCGCGCGTCCACAGACGCCGCCAGCGTCGTGTTCGCGGGGTCTGACGTCGCTACCGGTCGAACGGCTGCCATCCGCGCGGAACAGGTCGGCGGGGGCCCGAGGGTGCATTTCCTAAAGATCGTCGAAAGCAGGGTTCGCTTCTGGCTGTTGTCGGCGAGCGACGCCGGGGCGGATCGTGTCCGCCTAAGCGGTTGGCCTCCCCGTTCGACGCCGCCTATGGCATCCCCTTGATCGCATGCATCGCGCTCTGCGAGTCGGGGACGATGAGCGCTGGGACATCGTGCGGGACGGTGAGCATCGCGAGTGCGAGTGCGATCAGGAGAGCGGCGGCCGCGATGGTCGCGGCGCGTGGCCGGGTGCTGAGCTTCTCGAGCGCGACGAGCGTTGCGACGAGCGCCATCCAGATTAGGCTCATCACCCCGAGCGCGAACAGCGCGGCCATCAACGCCCACGTGCACCCCAGGCACCAGCCACCACTGCGCACCCCCATCGCGAACGCCCCGGACCGGCCGTCGCGCCAGGTGGCGCGCAGGAACCGCTGCGGACTTCTGCACCAACGCAGACACGCCTCCTTGGCCGCCGTCAGCTCATATAACGCGGCTGTTATCAACACGCCTGCCGCCATCCACCGGCCGCCGGTCTGCCATCTCAACCCAGTCAGGAGGTTCTGCCCGAGCGCAAACAGCCCGTAAGCTAGGACGCCGGTGGCGCTCCAGACGACTAGGTAGCCACCGGCGAAGAGCAGCCATCGGCTGGGCTCCCGTCTGCGGGTCAGCGTCGCATAGATCGCTGCCGTCGGCGCGAGCGAGGGCAGCATCATCGCCGCCATCATCACCGTCCATAGGCCCGCAAACCATCCCAGGGCGCCGAGGCTCGTGCCCGGGCCGGCGTCCATCCCGGCCATCCGAACAACTGTCGCCCACCAGGCGATGCCCGCGAAGGAGAGCAGCACCAACACGACCCCGAGCCGCGAGCGCACGGCCGCAAACGCCGCCGCGAGCTCGCCCGGGTCTGAGCGCAGGCTATCAGCGACTAGGTCGGTCGTCAGCAGGTCGGCTCCCGCGGTCATCGCGGAGGCGCCGCAGCGGATTCGTACTCGTCGTGGCGGCGAATCCAGACGAAGGGCAGCGGCAGCTTGTCCTCGTCGCGTCCGCTTGGGGCGCGATCAAGCAGCTGGTTGGCGGTGTTGAACGCGTCGAGGCCGCGCGCGTAGCACGAGTACGTGTGGTAGACGACTCCGTCGTGGAGAGCGAACGCTGAGAGGCCGGGGTTTTCGGCGCCGAACGGCTTCTTCGTGAAGTTGTACGTGGCCTCATCCGCGCGGTTGCTGGTCGGCCGCTCCATCTCTGGCTGTGAGTTGCCGGCGTCCAGACCGCGGACCGAGACGCCGAAGTCGTAGTTGAAGTCGCTTCTCCCCGAGGAGGCCCAGGGGAACCTCCAGCCCATGCGGCGCTTGTATGCGTCCAGCTGCGCGACCGGCGCGCGGGAGGCGCACACCATTGTGACGTCGCGGTGCTTGAGGTGGACAATCGCGCCGTTGAAGCTGTCGGCCCAGTAGGAGCAGAGCGGACAGCCTTCCGTCCACCTCGGACCGAACATGAAGTGGTAGACGAGCAGCTGTGAGCGTCCGTCGAACAGCTCCCGCAGAGTCTTCTGTCCATCGTCGGTGTCGAAGGTGTACTCCTTCTCGACCGGGACCCACGGCAGCTCTCGTCGGCGCCGGGCCAGCTCGTCGCCGTGGCGGGTCAGTTCCTTCTCCGCTTCCAGCAGCGCTAGTCGAGCGGCAAAGTGCTCTTCCCGAGTCCCGACTTTATGCATGGTCATTCGAAGCCTCCTGCTGATGATTGTGGCCGGTTCGCATCGCCGGCTCTACCTCGAAGACGAACGGCAACAAGCCAAAAGGACAATTGAGGGTCAGGTTTCCGCCTGCGAAGGGCGCCGGGCTCCGGGTCGCGGCCGACTCCGTAGTGACCTGCGCGCACATTTCGATGAGCGCCAGCGAGGTCGTAAGCACGTCCGTTGTAATCCCGAGCGCGTTTACAAATCTATTTGCGACCCACTCGTGTGCACGCTGGTGAACCGGCCGACCGATTGCGGCGCGCGAATGGCAGGGGGAGAAGTCACCTCAGGTCGATCGCCGAGGCCGTGTCTCCTCGTTCACCTCAGGCGCAGTGCGCGCTGACCAACCCTCTTCCCGCGGCCACCCGAGCCCCATCACCTTGCCGGAGATGGCAAGGTCAACCACCATCCAATCTCGCGAGCTAGTCCGCCGCTCTGTGTCCATCTGGGGGTACACCGTTCGTCTTGGCAGTAAAAAGGAGTGATCATGCGTTATGCGCTGCTGGTTTGCGACGACGAGACTGCCGCGCTGAGCGAAGCGGAACGCCAAGAGCGATTCGCGGCCTTTCTTGCGTTTCAAGACGAACTGACTGCCCGCGGGATGCTGGTCAGCCGCGAGCGGTTGCGGCCTACTGCGGCCAGCACCACGGTCCGGATCCGAGACGGCGGCTTGGTGATTGCTGACGGACCGTTCGCGGAGACAAAGGAACAGATCGCCGGCTTCTTCGTGGTGGAATGCGAGGACCTTGATCAGGCCATCGAGATGGCCGCCAAGATCCCGGCCGCGGAGTACGGCACGATTGAGGTCAGGCCCGTGTGGGAGATGTAGCGCGAGCGCAAACTGCTGTCGCGGAGGCGTTCCGTTCGGAGTGGGGGCGGGTCGTCGCGTACTTGATTCGCATCACCGGCAACTGGGACCTGGCTGAGGAGTGTGCGCAGGATGCGTTCACGAGGGCACTTGAGCGCTGGCCTCGCGACGGGATCCCGACGAGCGCGGGCGGCTGGCTCAAGGCGACCGCTCGCAATCGGGCATATGACCGCTTGCGCCGGGACTCGGTCGGCGCCGCCAAGCTCCAGAAAGCAGCCATGACGGCAATCAGCGAGACGACCGACGAATACGACGACGACGAGAGCGGTATCGGCGATGACCGGCTGCGATTGATGTTCACCTGCTGCCATCCGGCGCTGCCGCTCGAGGCCCAGGTCGCGTTGACGCTACGCACCCTCGCTGGACTGTCGACCTTCGAAATCGCGAGAGCGTTCCTGGTTCCGAACGAGACGATGGCCAAGCGCATCGTGCGCGCCAAACGAAAGATCCAGGACGCCGCGATCCCGTACCGCGTGCCGCCCGCACACGACCTGCCAGACCGCCTCGTGGCAGTCCTGGCCGTCATCTACGCCTTGTTCAACGAGGGGTACGGGGCGAGCGCCGGAGCCGACCTGATCAGGACTGGCCTGTGCGCCGAAGCGATCCGCCTCGCTCGTCTGCTCGTCGTCTTGATGCCAGATGAGCCCGAAGCGCTCGGGCTTCTCAGCCTGATCGCCCTGCACGATGCCCGCCGCCCGGCGCGCGTGGACGCCGCCGGCGACCTGATCACGCTCGAGGACCAGGACCGCAGCCTGTGGGACACGACGGCGATCGGCGACGCGTGCACTGTCCTCGACGCCGCGGTGCGCCTCCGGCGCCCCGGTCCGTACCAGCTACAGGCAGCGATCGCGGCCTGCCACGCGTCCGCTGCCACAGCGGCGGCGACCGACTGGCCGCAGATCGCGCTCTTGTATGAACGGCTGAGCCAGATGGTTCCTTCCCCGGTCATCACACTGAACCGCGCCGTAGCCGTCGCGAAGGCCGAAGGGCCCGCGGCAGGACTTCTGATCGTCGACGAGCTTGACCGCAGCGGCGCGCTCTCGGAATACCACCTACTCCCCGCCACCCGCGCGGACCTGCTCCGCCGCCTCGGACGCACGGAGCAGGCGCAGACCGCCTATCGGCGGGCGCTCGAGCTCGCGCCCACCGACGCGGAGCGCCGCTACCTGATCAGACGGCTAGCGGAAGCATCCTTCAGTCCCTAGCGGACGCAGCCGTCAGCTCGGCTGTTTCCGAGCTGGTGTCCATCGAGGCCGCCTGTCATTCGTCTTAGAGGCGACGCACTAACTCAATCTCTGGAGGTCGTCTGATGCCCGACGCGCGGAATAATCGATTTTCGACGCATGAGACACCACCGGCGCGGTGTCTCGGCCGACGATGACCTTCAGCCGACGCATCCGGTCCCCCACGTTCCGATTGAGGTCCAGGCCGCGTCGATGCGCGCTCTGCGCGCCATGCACAACGAGATCCCGCTCGGCTACCAGAGGCGCGATGGCCACATGACCGCTTGCGCGCTCAGCAACACCGTCATCCGCGAGGACATGGCCATCGCGACCGGCCTCGCCAAGAGCCGCGGGTATCGTTCGGACGGCTGGGTCTTGGTTTAGCTGTGCTCCCGGGCCCCCGTATAGTCGCCCCCGTGACCCCCTCGACGGACATCGGGCCGCCCGGCGGCGCTGAGTTCGACCAGGCTGGCGACGCGACGCGCCGGACGCATCTGGCGAATGAGCGAACCTACCTGGCGTGGTGGCGGACCGGGCTGACGGCGCTTGCATCCGGCCTTGCGGTCGGCAGGGTCGTTCCGAGCCTCACCCATCAGACCCGCTGGCCCTACACGATCCTGGGAGCGGGGTTCGCGCTGGTCGGAATCGTGGCGATTGCATATGGCTTTGTGCGCCAGCAGGCGGTGCGGGACGCTGTGCGGCATGGCAGATTCGAGCACCCGAACGACGTCGTGCTCGTCGCGTTGACGGTGACCGGCGTGGCACTCGGAGTGCTGCTGCTCGTGCTTGTACTCGTCCAGTTCTAAACGACGGTTGTAAAGGCCCGGCCCGCGTAAGCGGGGTACTAGTCGCGCTCGCCGCGACGTGCTGAGCTAGCCCGCTGTGGCCCGCACGCGGACCCGCGGGCGGGCGTTGTTGACGTAGCCCTTCGGGTTCCACAACGCCGTCTCGTCCTCCGGCTGCGTCGCGGCCGAGGAGTCCCAGGCGCGGACGACGATCTCGTGCTCCCCG
>CATPAX010000274.1 GCA_955652215.1 uncultured Solirubrobacteraceae bacterium
CGAGCGACGGCGAGCCGACGATGGAGGAGACGCTGGCCGGCTCGACCGTGCACGATCCGGTCAACCAGGTCATCTCGAGCGAAGAGCTGAGGGCGCTGGTCGCGTGTATCTCGACCGCTCTATCCGAGCTCGAGTCCCGCGTCCTGGCCCTATACCTCGATGGGCACTCCTACGAAGACGTGGGAATGCGGATCGGCTGCGACTGCAAGACCGTGGACAACGCGCTCCAGCGTGTCAAGCGCAAGGTCGGAGCGCACCTCGCCGGCCGGGCCGTGGCCGCGTAGGCAGCACTTCGCGGGCCGGGCCGTGGCCGCGTTGCCGGCACCGTAAAGTTCAGCCGGCGATCGGGCCGAGCCGGGGCTGGTGCCCGTAGGTGCTGAACGCCCGAAAGCTCGAGAACAGCCTATGGGCCGGCCCATGAAAGTCCGAAGAGCCGGTGCTGAGCAGGTCGAGCTGCTCGGTGCGGTCCACCAGCAGCGTGGTCTGCTCGGGGCCGTGCGTCGGATAGAAACACTCCACGCCGTCGATGCCGAACGAGCGGAAGCGCTCGATCGTGTCGAGTACGGCATCGGCTTCGGGGATATCCCAGAAGGGGTGAGCCCAGATCGCGACGCCTCCCGCTTCGTGGATCGCCTCGATCGATTCCTCGACGGAGGGTCCCTCGCGAGGCCGGAACGCGGGACGCCCGTCGATCAGATACGCCTCGAGGAACGTCGAGGCCTCCTCGCGCTGCTCTTCTGCCAGCCGCTCGGCGTTCGCGGGGTGGCCGACGACCGCCTGGGCAAGGTGCGGGCGGCCGATCGACTTGCCTTGTGCCGTCCGCGCCTCCAAGCCCGACTCGTCGATCGCGAAGCCGAGCTCGCGTAATGCGCCCGCCATCGCCTGCGCGCGACCTTCGCGCTGTGCTCGGTAGCCCTCAAGCCGGCCGAGCAGCGTCGGGTCGCGGTCGTCGATCAGGTATCCGAGGATGTGAAGGTCGCTCTGGCCGCGGTCGATCGCCGAGATCTCGACCGCCGAGACGAGCCCGATACCGGCGTCGGCAGCGGCGCTGCGCGCCTGCGCAACCCCGTCGACATTGTCATGGTCGCTCAGCGCCAGCAGCTGCACGCCGGCCTGCGCGGCTGCCGCGACAACGCCGCTCGGCGCCAGCGCACCGTCGGAATGGCGGGAATGGCTCTGGAGATCGAAGCTCGGAGGCTCCATGCAACGCTAGATCCGGTGCCCAGTGAATGCTGCGGACTCCGAGGCGATGATCTCGAGGAGGTTGCCCAGGGCGATGTTGGCGTCGAGCAGGTGAAGACCCCAGGTGGGGTCAGGACTTGGAGTCGCGGTCTGCGCCCCATGAAGAGCTGTGATCTGGAGCACGTTCGCGCCGCCTGCTGAGGAGCAGCGCGCTCGATAGGAGCCCGGGAGGCTGAGCCACACGGTCGGCGGGTGGGGCTGCACCAGATGTAGGAGCGCAATTCCCACGGCGATGCCTGTCCCGGGCGCGAACGGCTGACTGGGGAAGATCGGATCGGCTATCCCCGCGCCGCCTGCGAGCGCCGCGGGATTCGTGCACAGCACCTGCACGCTGCCGCTGGAAGTGCGCCCAAAGATGCTGCCGGCCGGCACCGGGGCATCGAACGTGGAGAACGCGATCACGCACGCGAGCTGCCTGCTCGACCGGCACGCCGGAGTATGCGTGAAGTCCCCGCCGATGTCTCGGCCGCGTTTGACGAGGACGTTGCCGCCCAGCAGGATCGCTGAGAGCAGTCTCCGCCTGACGGACGATCGTGGGTCGACGTCTTTCGCGATCAGCGCCCGCAGCACAAACGCCCCTTGCGAATGCCCGATCAGGATGAATCCCCGTCCGTGGTTGTACTTGCGGAGGTAGGTTCGGAACGCGGCCCGCACGTCGCTCAGCGGGAGCGCAAGCTCAGCGGGCGTCACCTTCGTCTTCCCGGCGATCCCGGTCAACGTGAGCTGTCGGTAGACCGGGGCGAACACCCGGCAGTACTGCGAGTACCGAGCAGCCTGATAGAGCGCGATCGAGCGCTCCTCCGGGTCGATGTGGAGGTTCGCGTTGACAGTCTTCTGATCGCTGACGGTCGGATACACGTAGAAGCAGTCGACAGGCGCGGGCTTCAGGGGCCGGGGCTGGATGACCCGCAACGGCTTGAGCGTGGGGGAGTACACGGTGCTCGACAGGCCGGGCGTGCATGGATCGGGCAGCTGCCCCGGACGGCAGAGCCATACGTTCTTCGCGGCCGAAGGTGCCGCGGCGATCAACGTGAGAGCAGACGCGACTAGCGCTCCGTGGCCTACTGCGCGCGTCGGTAGCCAGCGCGGGACTTTCCTCGACATTGCGCGGAATCTATCTTCTGTCAGCCGATGACCGACACCCGGACGCCCATCAGCGCCCAAGCTCTCGCTGGACGACTCAGCGAACTTGACCGAATCGGAGTCGGTCCGGGCGGCGTGAACCGTCTCGCATGGACCGAGGAGGATGCCGCCTCGGTCGCTTGGTTCGAGAACCAGGCCCGCGAAC
>CATPAX010000275.1 GCA_955652215.1 uncultured Solirubrobacteraceae bacterium
CGGCAACCGCCAGGACGTGCTCGAGCGAGTGCTGGGCCATGCGGTCGATGTCGCGATCTCAGGCCAGCCGCCGGCAGACGACCGGCTTATCGCGGAGCCGCTGATCGAAAACGAAATCGCCTGCATCACAGCGCCAGATGATCCGGCTTCGGCGAGGGAATCGGAGGAGGCGATCCGCTTGGGCCATCGCACGTGGCTGCTCAGAGAGCCCGGCTCGGGGACACGGGCCCTAAACGAGCGGTTTCTGGCTGAGCTCGGACTCGAGCCGCGGACTCTGACGCTCGGCTCCAACGGCGCGATCAAGCAGGCGGCGCGAGCGGGCCTCGGTGTCTCACTCCTGTCGCGGGCGGCGGTCGAGGCCGAGCTGGCATCCGGGCGGCTCGGAGAGATCCGGCTAAAGGATGGTCCCGCGAGCAGATCCTGGTTCGTCCTGCGCACGGCCGTGGGCCCGCTGCGCCCGCAGGTCGAGGAGTTCATCGCGTTCGCCAGAACGGCGGCCGCGCGCGAGCCGCACGGCTGACGGCCGCATCCCGTCCTCAGTTTGTCACCTCGGAGGCGGCGCCGTCCGCGGTCCAGCAGCGGACGATGTCGCGCATCGAGAGGATGCCTGCGACATCGGAGCCGTCGAGCACAATTACATGCCGAAAGCCACCGCGCACCATCGCCGAGGCCGCTCGCTCGAGCGACCAGTCCGTCGCCGCGTACACGACGTCGGAGGTCAGGTGCATCCGGACGAGCTCATCGTCGATGCTCTGTCCAACGCCGTTGGAGTGAAGGATGTCTCGCTCGGTGATGATGCCCGGACCGCCCCCTTCGTCCTCCATCACGACGGCCGCGCCCACGCCTCGGGCAGTCATCCGCCGCGCGGCTTCGCGCAGCGTGTGCTCCGGTCCGACGGTGACGATGACCGGGTTCATTCCGTCCCGTACCAGCATGATCGACCTCCCTTTAGCTCCTCGACTGCGTGGCGAAGGTCCCTTTTCCCGCGTCGCCTGCGCCGGTTGCTCGGCGACGTAGCAGAGATGGGCGCCCATCCCGGGGTCTGGCCGGAGCGTTCGCCGGTCGCACCCGGTTAATCGCGCGTCGTTGCACGGCTCGTACTCGATCTCCTCGACAACGGCGTCTGCTACTGAGTCGGCCAGGAGATTAAAGATCACCACACGCGCCTCCCAGCGCTGATCGGGCACATCCGTGCAGACCTCGAAAACGCACCAACCGCCTCGCTCGAGAATCGACTGGGCGGCGGCGATCACCAGCGAGCGGTCATGCGGCGGCACCCAGCAATGGATACTCCTGCCCGCGCCGGGCAACCATCAAAGATCAGCGCGCCAGCCACGCGTTCTGTCTATGAGCTCGTTCGCTTGATGGCACCCCGACACGCGACTCTCCCCCTGAGACCGCAAGCGAGTGAGCGTCGTCCGGGACGACCGCGGCGACTCCATCGGCCGCGCTGCGCACCCGGGGGACCAGGTCGATGCGGGACTCCTGCGCGCAGTAGGCGATGTCCTCATCCAAGCCGGCCGCTCGGAGGACGCGCGCATTGGCGCCCGCGGTAAGAGCTTGAAGCGGCGTGGAGTAGCCGCGGCCCACGGCCTCCGCGAGGAGCGCGGCATCCGTGCGGCGGCCGGTCAGCGGCGCGGACAGGCGACCTGCGACATAGACGTCCTCGACCGCCGCCGCGTCGTCGGTACCCGAGCATACGAACTGCACGTCGCCGAGTCCGTGACCGCCAGCGGTTCGCAGAGCTTCAATCACTGCATCGAGATTGAGCAGGCAGGCCAGCAGGACCGTCGCGGAGCCGAGCGCCGCGTCAACGATCGTCGGTGTGCCATTCGTGGTCGCCAGCACGAGCTCGGTGCCGCGGCACTGTGCGGCGTGACGGGGAGAGTTGCCCTGGTCAAAACCGGGTGGCATCAGACACCGGCGCTCGCCCGCCAAGACCCGGCCCGGAGCCCGGAGGCCGCCGGCGCGCGCGATGCCGTCGGCGCATAGCACTCTGCGATACCCCGCATCCAGCGCTTGCGTGATCGTCGAGGTGGCACGCAGCACGTCGATCACAACCGCGACGCTGGCCGAGCGCAACTCGGCACGGGTCATGGCGACATCGATCATGCTGCGAGCCGCCGCTCGAGCGCGTTCACGCGCGGTCCAGCGTGACCGCAGCCGTTTGCAGCTCGCATTGAGGCGACGCTAGCTCAGGTGACATGGACAAACCAGCAAAAGTTATGGCAGATTGATAGAGCTTCGTCTATCAATCATCAATAGATTGACAATAATGTAACGACGCTAAATCAGTAATTGACAGTTATGAGCGGTCGCGCCTAAGCTCGGGAGCAGTCCGATCGAAAGGCACTAACGGAACATGACGCTCACGCCGACCTCAACGACCGAGCCGCCTTCGGCCGCGCCGGACCACCGCGCCAAGAAGGATCGCTGGGCATCCGGCGTCACGCCGTACGCGGAGATGGGCTATTACGACGCCGATTACGAGCCCAAGGACACGGACATCCTCTGTGCGTTTCGGGTGACGCCACAGCCGGGCGTCGATGCGATCGAGGCGGCGGCCGCTGTGGCCGGGGAGTCCTCCACTGCCACCTGGACGGTGGTCTGGACGGACCGGCTCACCGACCACGAGCATTACCAAGCGAAGGCGTACGACGTCGCCGCCGTCCCGGGCCGCGAGGGGGAATACATCGCGAAGATCGCGTATGACATCGACCTGTTCGAGGAGGGCTCGATCGCGAACCTGACCTCCTCAATCATCGGCAACGTGTTCGGCTTCAAGGCGCTGCGGGCTCTGCGCCTCGAGGATCAACG
>CATPAX010000276.1 GCA_955652215.1 uncultured Solirubrobacteraceae bacterium
CGTGCGGCCAGGAGCCGCCGAGTCAGCTCCTCGAAGTTACGGTCGCACTCGGCTTTGACCTCGAACACCGGGGTCGGCCAGCCGTGCTGACGAGCCTGGACGAGCTCGTGATCCCAGTAGGCACCCTTGACCAGCCGGATCTGGAGCGGAGGCGTCCGCTTGGCGCCCGCCGCCCACTCGAGGACCTGCGATAGCTGGTCGGGCGAGTCACGCAGGTAGGCCTGGAGCACGAGGCCCACCGACGGTCCGTCCCGGAGCTCCGGCTCGGAGAGGATGTCGAGCACCAGCTGGAGGACCGCCTCGCGCGAGTCGAGCGACTCCATGTCGATGTGGACGTGCGCCCCCAGCTCGCGGGCGTGCCTGAGCAGCGGGCGGAGCCTCTCGGCGGCGTCGAGTCGGCCCAGCTCCGGCGCGTCGGGCCGGAGCAGCGGCGTCAACGCCGAGACCTTGACCGATACGTTGGCGCGCGGGATCGGTCCGGAGCTGTCCTGCTCGAGCATCGGCCTGTCGGGCCACCGCCGCGAAGCGACCGCGATCTCCTGAAGGGCGGTATCGCAGCGCGCGGCGTAGTGGTCAGCCTCCGATTCGGTCACGGTCGCCTCACCGAGGAGGTCGACCGAGCTCGCCACACCACTGACCCACAGCCCACGCAATCCCCCGAGGGCCGCGGCCGGGCTCTCGGCGACGATGAACCGGTGCGCCATGTGCTTGACCCCCGCAGCCGCCGCGGCGCCAAGCGCCGTGCGCCCCGCCCTCGTGTGGGCGATGCGCATCGCGGCGGCGATTGGCGGTGGAGCGTCCGGCACCTCCTCGAGGAAGTCGCGCAAGTGCCGGGCGAGATCGTCCAGCGACCGGCACGCGGGCGTCACGTCGACGAATCTGAACAGGGCCGCCTTGAGCTCGCCGTCCGATGAGGCAAGCTCCATCGCGCGCGAGTCGAGCGCTCGCATGGGGTGACGGGCGCCCGATGGAAAAGCCGCCGCGAGCTCGGTCCCGATCTGGTGCGTCTCGCGCTCTAGCGCATCGTGATCGAGGCTGACCTGACTAACGCCCATAGTCAGCCCGCGGGCACTGGGGGTGGGGGAGTGACGCGCTCGATCGCCTCCCAGCTCATATCGCGGGCACGGGCCCGCTCTTCTGCCTTCCCGCCTCCGCGCAGCCCGAATAGCCGCTTGGCGAACAGCAGGTAGACGACGACGGCGAGGTTGATCACGAAGCCGAGCACCTTCAGCACCGTTCCGCGGTGAACTATCTCGTATATCTCGAGGGGCAGAAAGATCGTCGTAGAGATGAAGGTGAGGTACTCGGCCCATCGCTTGGCGAACCACAGCCCGACCGCCTCCGCGCCTTCGAGCGCCGCGTAGGCGAGCAACGCGATCCCGACCTCGGTCAGCGTGCCGGAGCTCAGCGAGAACAGCCGGTCGAGCTCGTGGAGGATCCCCACGTGGCCGGAGGCCTGCACCGGACCGCCGGCGACGCCTCCCTGCAGGGCCGCCAGCACGCGGTAGAAGTCGGTCCTCAGCGTCAGCCGGTCTGAGGCGAACAGCAGCACCGCGATCCCGAGCAGCCCCAGCACCAGAAAGTGGAACGCCCGGTCGACGGCGATCAAGCGGAGCACGACCTTGTCTCGAAGCGCCTTGCCGCGTAAGGGCACCTCGATTGCCTCTCGCTCGGGTAGATGTTTCCTGGCGGGTGCCTCCGGGGGGCTGAGCGAGAGCCAGCCGTCGCAGCGCAGGCAGCGGTACCAGCGCTGCGACTCCGTCTCGCGGGCGAGGTGGTGATCCTCCGGCCTGAGCTCGGCGACGTCGGTGCCGATCAGCGCGTGGCCGCGAAACCCGCAGGCGACGAGCTCCC
Source organism: uncultured Solirubrobacteraceae bacterium (assembly GCA_955652215.1). The sequence continues at coordinate 1,855 of CATPAX010000276.1, forward strand.
AGTCGATCTTGCGCCGGGGGCGGCGACCGAGATCAATACCGGGCGGGCGCATGTGGCAACCGTAGCCGCCTAGCCGTTCAGGATGTTGACCGCGCGCGCGACCACCAGCCCGACTGTCACCAGGGCGCTGAGCGACTGGACGCTCATCAGCGACTTGGCGGTCGCCGTTAGGGGCATCGTGTCGGTGGGGCTGAAGGCCGTGGCGTTCGTGAACGACACGTACAGGTAGTCGATCAGTCCCGGCCTCCAGTCCGCGGGGGACCACCGAGGCTCGGCCATCTGCGGGAACAGGAAGTCGGGGTAATCGGGTTCGCCGATGGCCCGAGCGACGGGGCCGCCTCTGTCGAGCTCCCAGTACCAGAGGCCGAACAGCAGGACGTTGGTGACCCACAGCACGACACCCGCGAGGATCAGCGCGCGGCCGTTCGTGCGGGAACCGTCGACCAGGTGAACGCACAACAGCACGAGCGAGACCGCGTTGGTCGCGCTGACGAGCGCGGTCAGCCCGATAGCGACCCTCCTGCGCGTCGGCGAGTGGCGGCCGTGGCCCTGAGGAGAGGCGATCACGAGGCCGAACAGAAGCAGGCCTTCGACCCCCGGAAGCAGCCAGGTCGGTCCGATCGTCACCTTGGTGGGAAGCGACAGATCGAGCAGGATCGCGGACAGGACGACCAGCTGTGGCCCCCAGTAGGGGAGATGTCGCTCCAGCCTGGCGCGCAGGCTCGCTGGCGCC
>CATPAX010000277.1 GCA_955652215.1 uncultured Solirubrobacteraceae bacterium
CCGCCGCTCGGCTCGCTGCCGAGTACCGGCACGCGGTCGATGACATGGAGGGCGCAAGTGAGCTGCTGGCCGAGGACGGGAACGACCCGGAGCTGCGCTCGCTGCTGGAGTCATCGCGCGAGCGGATCGAGTCGCTGGAGGAAGAGATCCGCCTGGCGATGGTCGAGCGCGACCCGAATGACTCCAAGAACGTGATCGTCGAGATCCGCCCTGGGACGGGAGGCGAGGAGGCCGCTCTGTGGGCGGGCGATCTGTTCCGGATGCTCACCAGGTACGCGGAGCACCGCGGCTTCACCGTCGAGCCCCTGTCGATCGGCGATGGGACCTTCACGTTCGCGATCAAGGGCGACGGCGCCTACTCGGTGTTCAAGTTCGAGGGCGGCACGCATCGCGTCCAGCGCGTTCCGGAGACCGAGTCACAGGGACGGATCCATACCTCGACTGCGACGATCGCGGTGCTACCTGAAGCTGAAGACGTCGAGGTCGACATCGACCCGTCGGACCTCCAGATCGATGTCTATCGCAGCTCGGGGCCCGGCGGGCAGTCGGTCAATACGACCGACTCCGCCGTCCGGATCACGCACAAGCCGAGCGGCATCGTCGTCTCGATGCAGGACGAGAAATCACAGCTTCAGAATCGGGAGCGCGCGATGCGCGTCCTGCGGGCGCGGTTGTACGAGCGGGCGCTGGCCGAGCAGCAGGCGGAGGTGGCCGCCTCGCGCCAGGCGCAGGTCGGAACCGGCGAGCGCGCCGAGAAGATCCGCACCTACAACTTCCCCGAGAAGCGAGTCAAGGACCACCGCATAAACCTGCTGGTCCACAACCTCGACGGTGTTCTGCTCGGCGAGCTTGACGAGTTGACCGCCGCGCTCCAGGACGACGAGAAGCGCCGCCGCCTGGAGGAGCGGGCGGGTGGCTGACGCGGCGACGCTCGCCCCGCCGTCAGCGCGCTCGCTGCTGGCTGATGCGAGCACTCGTCTGTCCGCTGCGGGCGCCGATTCCCCCCGACTCGATTCAGAGCTGCTGCTCGCCGACGCGATCGGGGTGTCGCGCGAGCGCCTGGTGCTGGACCCATCGGGTGTGGTTGACGCGCGGGCCGCGACCCGCTTCGAGGCGCTGCTCGCGCGACGAGAGGCCCGCGAGCCGGTGGCCTACATTCTCGGCCGCAAGGGATTCAGGCGGATCTCGCTGCTGGTAGACCGCCGAGTCCTGATCCCGCGTCCGGAGACCGAGCTGCTGGTCGAGCTTGGACTGGGGCTTCCGGGCGGGGCCCGGGTGATAGACGTGGGCACGGGAAGCGGGGCGGTGGCGCTCGCGCTCAAAGAAGAGCGCCCCGACCTCGAGGTGTGGGCGTCGGACGTAAGCGCAGACGCGCTGACGCTGGCCACCGAGAATGCGCGAACGCTGCGGCTTGCGGTGCGCTTTGCCCGCGCCGACCTTCTCGATGGAATCAATCAGCAGTTCGATGCGGTGCTCGCCAACCTGCCCTACGTCGCAGAGGGCGCCGAGCTCCCGCCCGAAGTGGCGGTGTATGAGCCGCCCAGGGCATTGCTGGCCGGTAGTGACGGCCTGCGGGAGATTCGCCGCCTTCTGGCGATGCTCGCGGGGGTCCCGGTCGTCGGGCTCGAGGTCGGCTTCGATCAGGCTGAGACAGTGGCGGCGCTGATGGTCGACGGCGGCTTCCGGTCGACCGAGCGCATGCGCGATCTCGCCGGACATGAACGAGTGGTGCTCGGCAGGCGCTGTGGGATCGTTGGCCGACGCTGAGGAATCGCGAAGCAACGGCGCAGAGGCGTTCGAGCGCTGCATAGCCGTCGGCGGCCTTGCGCTCTTCCCAGCCGACACGGTCTACGGTGTCGCCTGCGATCCGGACGACCGGTTTGCTGTGCAGCGGCTCTACCTGCTCAAGCGCAGATCGCCGGAGAAGCCCTCCGCGGTGATGTTCTTCGACCTCGAGCTGGCGTTCGCGGCGCTTCCCGAGCTCGGCCAGCGGACCCGGGAGGCGATGGCGGCACTGCTCCCGGGCGCCCTCACCCTGCTGCTTCCCAACCCGGCAGGCCGATTCCCGCTCGCGTGCGGTGAGGACCGCTCGACGCTCGGCTTACGCGTACCGGATCTGCCGATCCTCGCCGGCGTCAGCTGGCCGGTCCTGCAATCGAGCGCGAACCGCGCGGGCGGCCCGGACCCAAGGCGGCTCGCGGACGTTCCGGAGCTGATCCGCGCTGCCGTCGACCTCGTGATCGACGCGGGCGAGCTTCCCGGGACGCCCTCGACCGTCGTCGACCTCCGACGCTACGAGGAGACCCAGGAGTGGAGCATTGTCCGCTCCGGGGCGGTGGAGGAAGCTGTGCTCGGCGAAGCGCTCGGCTGGCAGTTCCACTTCGATCCCTCGAGCTACGCCGTGGTGATCCGAGAGGACATTCCGGTGTTCGACCTCCTCGAGGATGAGCTCGTGCTCGCTACGGGAACGGGCGCCCGCCGCATCCTCGAGCTCGGCACCGGAACGGGAGAGACCGCCCGACGGCTACTGGCGCGCCATCCGGACGCGCAACTGGTCGGGATCGACGTCAGCGAGCCGATGCTCGCTGTCGCGAGGGATGCGCTCCCGGCTGATCGGGTTTCGCTGCAGCCGGCCCGCCTGCAGGACGAGCTGCCGGCCGGCCAGTTCGATCTCGTCGCCAGCGCCCTGTGCATTCATCACCTCGATGGGGATGAGAAGGCTGATCTATTTGCCCGCGTGCGGCAAACGCTCGCCCCGGGCGGCAGGTTCGCTTTCGCGGACGTGATCCTGCCCGAGGATCCGAGCGTGGCGAATACTTCGCTGACTCCCGGATACGACAAGCCGAGTTCGCTGACCGACCAGCTGCGCTGGCTGAGGGACGCCGGCTTCGAGCCGACAGTGGTGTGGCAGCATCGTGACCTGGCGGTGATCGCCGCTTCGCCGAGCTCGGGTGGTGAGCTGCCCGACCCGTGACGTCGCGCCGGGGCGGGCGGGAAAGTCATATGAGCTATTCGGCGTCGGTGGTCGCTGGTATCGTCGCCACGGAGATGGGCGCCGATCTCCCGACCGATTTCTTCAACCGGCCCCTCGCCGAGGTCGATCCCGAGATCGCCGACGCGCTCGCCGGAGAGCTCGATCGCCAGCAGCGGACGCTCGAGATGATCGCCTCGGAGAACTTCGTGCCGTTGGCTGTTCTCGAATGCCAGGGGTCGGTGCTCACCAACAAGTACGCCGAGGGCTATCCCGGCAAGCGCTATTACGGCGGCTGCGAGTTCATCGACATCGCTGAGCAGCTCGCGATCGACCGAGCGCTGTCCTTGTTCGGCGCCGAGCACGCAAACGTTCAGCCTCATTCAGGCGCCCAGGCCAACGCGGCCGTGTACCACGCGCTGCTGACCCCGGGAGACACGTTGATGGGGCTCGAGCTCGCGCATGGCGGTCACCTGACCCATGGGATGAAGATCAATGTTTCCGGACGCCTCTACGACATCGCTCCCTACCAGGTTGACCGCGAGAGCAGCCGGATCGACATGGATGAGGTCGAGCGGATCGCCAGAGAGCGGCGGCCGAAGATGATCCTTGCCGGCTGGTCCGCATACCCGAGGGTCCTGGATTTCGAGCGCTTTCGGGCGATCGCCGACGAAGTGGGCGCCTACCTGATGGTCGACATGGCGCATTTCGCCGGGCTTGTGGCCGCGGGCCTTCACCCCAGCCCAATACCGCACGCGCACGTCGTCACGACCACGATCCACAAGACGATCGGCGGAGGCCGCGGCGGGATGATCCTCTGCACCGAGGAGTTCGCCAAGAAGATCGACTCGGCGGTGTTCCCCGGCCAGCAGGGCGGACCGCTCGAGCACATCATCGCCGGTAAGGCGGTGGCCCTGCGGATTGCCGC
>CATPAX010000278.1 GCA_955652215.1 uncultured Solirubrobacteraceae bacterium
CGCCAGGCGCGCCTGCATTTTGGACCCACTGGTCTGCGCGGCTTCGACTATGACGGTTGCGAGGGCAAAACCGGACAACGTCGCGTTCCGCATCGGGAAGCTTCGCCGGGTGGGTGGGGCGTCCGGCCAGAACTGGCTCACTACCGCGCACTGGGCAGCAATTCTGCGCTGTAGGGTGGCGTTCTCGGGGGGATAGGAGCGATGAAGCCCCGTCCCGATCACCGCGATCGTGCGGCCACCACTCGATAGTGCAGCGGTGTGCGCGGCCGTGTCGATGCCGGCGGCCAGGCCCGAGGCCACCGTGTAGCCACGCTCAGCCAGGTGGCTGGCGACCGCGCGGGCACGTGCTACGCCGGCCGGGGTAGCACGTCTGGCACCGACGACAGCCACCGAGCGAGCATCCTCGCCCTGAAGCTGACCAGCGAGGAAGATGAGCGGTGGGCGATCGTGCACTGCCCGCAGGTTCTCCGGGTAGCCCGGGTCGAGCACCGTCAGCAGCCGTAACCCTTCTGCCGCCCACCGGTCGATCTCGGCCGCCGCTTCGTCGACTCGCCGGGACTCGTTGACGCCGGGGTCCTCGGCTCCGAACAGACTGGCCTGCCCGGACGTCTCGGTCAGCTCGTCCCGCAGAACAGAAAGCGCGCTTCCCGCGTTCTCAACCAGCTCCGCGTACACGTTCCAGGGGCGTTTGCCCGAGCGCAGCAGCGTGACAAGCGCGGCCGTCTCGATCGACTCGCTCACGATTCGAGCCTACCGGCGCCAGGAGACGAACTTCGCGCGCCGCGCGGCGAGAAGATTACGCGGGTCTGGCCGGCGGGAGCGGGTGTCAGCCGACGCGCTCGGCCGGCTCGCTCACCGGCGCTGTGTGCTCGGCGCTAGCTCCCTGCGGCCCTTCGCCGTTGGCGGCCGGCGTACTCTCTGCGTGTGGCGAGGACACCACCGCGTCCTTCTCTGCGTGCGGTGCTTTGCCACCGGCCGAGGTCGTGCCCTCGACGTGCGGCGAAGCCAGGACGGCGTCACTCTCTGGGGTCAGCACAACGTCGTTGGCCGGCAGCGTGCTATCAGCAGTGTCCGGGGTCACGACTGAGTCGCTCGTCGGGGTCAGCACCACTTCGCTGTCCGGCGTCGTCGTGAATCCCGGCTCGGTCGTCCGGGCAGTCATCTCGTCGGGGCGATCGCGGTCCTCGCCGCTCATCGCGTCCCTGAAGTCACGAAGACCCCGGCCGAGGGAGCGCCCGACCTCCGGAAGGCGCTTCGGTCCGAGAACCAGGAGCGCTACCACGAGCACAAAGATCAGATGCGTCGGCTGAAGGATGTCTCCGATCACTTGCGACAGCTTAGCTGGTGGGAACGCTCGGCTCGAATCGATCCGGTCAGCCAAGCGTCCCGGGGCCAAAGGGTGCTCCGGATCCGACGGGACCGGATGCCGGGGCGGACTGGGTGTCAGCCGCCGCAGCCGCCGCGCTCGGACCCCCGGCAGAGGAGGGTTCGGTCAGCGTCGCAGCGTTCGAACTGACAGGAAGGGTGGTATTCGCCGGGGTCCCGGACGCGACACGCGCCACGCCCGCCCTCCGCCCGCGCGCCCGACGGGTCGGTGGCTTCGTAGTTCGGTTCTTCGGCCGAGAGGCAGCCCGCGCACGAGCTGCTGGTGGCGCGGCGAGCACGGCGATATCACCCTGCAGTTCGCCCGCTGCGAGGCCTACCGCCGCTTTCACCGAGGGAGGGCGCAGTCGTGTCCCGCCCACCAGGACGAGGAGCAGCAGCAGGAGGCCCACCGTGGCCGCCACCCCGGCCGCTGTGGCGACGAACGTCGTCCTCCCCGGAGCCCGGAAAGTGATCGTGGGCATGCGGGGCAGCCGGCGGTTCCGCGGAACCGGAGTGTGACGCGGAACCGAAATGTGATGCTCTCGCGAAGGCCGCGGAACCGGAGGGCGATGGTCCCGAGAAGGCCTCTCGGGCGCGAGTAAGACGGACTGGATCTCGTCGGAGTTCCCAGACCAGAACGCCTCGCCTCCGATTGGCTCTTCGGGCGGAGTTACAGCATCTGCGGGCGGAACGCTCGCCCCAATCGGGATGAGCTCCTCACGCGGGCCGATCCAGTCGCCGGGGAACGGGATGACGTTGCCATCAGACCGGCCATCGGCGCTACCCAATTCGTTTTTCCGGTCCTCGGTCTCCACGACGCCTACCTAAGCCAATGCCAGCCGTGGCGAACTGTGCTCGTCCTCTCGCACCGCTAGCATACCCATTAGTTAGCCCCAATTCGACTCAATTAGGAAACAAATGTCGCTCCGAGGCGGAGAGCCAGACGAAACCTTTCTGACCGTTGCGGAGGTCGCCGGGATGCTAAAGCTCAACCAGCAGACCGTGCGCAACTGGATCGATCAGGGCTCGCTCCCCGCGCTGCGCGTCGGACGCCGGGTCAGGATCAGGCGCTCAGATCTGGATCGGGTGCTGGCGCAGGGCTACACGGGTCCGCCGAGCCCGGACGCGGACGACGCAGGCCCGAGCGCCGATGACTTCTGGGCCGGCGAGGCGGTGGGGCTGACCGAACCGGCACCCCGTTCAGACGTGGGCGGTTCCGCGGAACCGGCGTAGCAGCCAGAACACGAATGACCTCCCCAGAAGACCTCGATCGCGAGCGGGCACGCGTGATGCGCGCGGTGCGCCAGGCTGGTGGCAGCTGGGCGACGGCGATGCGCGCTCATAAGCTCGCGCCGCCCGACCTTGGCTTCGCCTCCCGATTGCGGGCGCTGGCCGAGGCGGCGGTAAGTGAGCAGGTCGCACTCGAGCACGCCCACGCGGCCGGGCTGCTGTGGCGTCCCGTTCCGGGCGCTGATGGTGCCGAGCCTCCATACGAGCTTCGCCCTGGGACGGGCCGACGGGGTCCAGAGGACCTATGGGCGCGCTTCGATGAGGCGGTCGCCGAGGTCAATCGCGCGATCACAGGCACGAACGCGGCAGCCGTAGCGGACGCGTTCGGCGGCCTGGCAGAGGTGGCCGCGGCTTTGGCCGACGCCGTGGCCCGGGAAGACCAGTCCGCTCCCCGCCGCGGTGGCGCCCGCGGGGCGGCCTGACTCACCGCTGGCGGTGGAACAGCACTTCGCTGCCGACCGGGCGAAACCCGGATGCCAGCAGTGCTCGTAGTGAAGCCGCGTTTCCCGGGGCGCACTGCGCGAACAGAAGGCTCCCCGGGCCGATAAGCCGGCGTGCCTCGAGCAGTCCGTGTCGTCCGTGCCCCCGGCCCGGCGCGGTGGCGCCAGGCAGGTGCGCCGGGGTTCTGGAGCCGGATGCGCAGTCGCCTCGCGCGGACCCACTCAGAGGACGAGACCTAGCCCCGGCTCTCTGCCAGGGTCGTGACGACCGCCTCGTAGACCCCGGCGCCGTAACTCTCGCTGGCGAGACGAACGCCGCTGCGGAGATCCGCACGGAGCGTCGGGTCGCGCTCGACCGCGTTGGCGACCAGCCAGAACGTCTCCACCACCGAGGCAGCGTCCATGTCCTCTCGCGAATCGCCGACCGCGATGCAGTCGCCCGCCGTGTAACCGCGCACGCGCATGTGGCGGGCCACCGCGCGAGCCTTCGAGGCACCCGCAGGGATGAGGTGGTACGCATGCACGACCTCGAGTCCCGGCATCCGCCCACTGTGCTCGCGGATGACCCCGTTGTCCACCAGCCGCAGCCAGTCCATGTCCGCGGCGGCAAGGAGCGCATGCGCCGCCGGCAGGTCGATTGAACCGCGAAAAAGGTGAGAGACCTCCCGTCCACGCGCCCACGGCGTGTGGTATTCGAGCCGGTCCGCGTAGTGCTCGAGTAGCAGCGCCGGCGCGCCTGAGGCGTCGATTTGCTCGTAGATCGAACCGGCCTCGTCCGATGGAACCACCCCATCGGTCAGCCATTCGAGCTCCCCATCGATCACGATCCCCACTCCCAGCTCGAAGATGTAGGCCGAGGATCCGATCAGCCGCGCGCAGTCGAACACACTGCGCTGCCGCCTGCCTGAGTAAAGAACGACCTCCGCCCCAGCCCGCCAGCACGCCTCCAGCGCCCGCACTCCCAGGGTGCTGAAGCTCCCGTCTGCGCCGTGTAGGAACGAGGCACTCGGGCCCAGAAGCGTCCCGTCCAGGTCTACATACAGGCAGCGCACCGCCCGCGCGACCATACTGGGTAGCCAGGTGTCCGCCGTCCGCGAAACCGAGCCCTGGAGCACACTGCTCGAGACCGGCCGCGAGGACGAGCGACTGGTTCATGAGGATCTTTATGAGGCGCGCTCCGCGCGCCTTGTTTCGCTCCCGGGCGAGCTGAGCTCGCTGACTCGCTCAGCGCTACAGAAGGTCGGGATCACCGAGCTCTATGCCCACCAGGCGGACGCGTTCTACGAGGCGTTCGAGCGCCCGACGATCGTCACTACCGGCACCGCGTCCGGCAAGTCCCTGTGCTTCCAGCTGCCGACGATCGAGGTCCTCAGTGGTGACCGCGCGGCTCGCGCGCTGTACCTGTATCCGACCAAGGCGCTAGCTCAGGATCAGGCGCGCGCGCTCCACTCCTTTGGCCTGCACCAGGCGATCAGGCCGGCGATTTACGACGGGGACACCCCGCGGGCGCAGCGCTCTGTGATCCGTAAGCGCAGCAACCTGATCCTCACGAATCCCGACATGCTGCACGTCGGCATCCTGCCTCACCACACCTCGTGGGACGAGCTGCTGGCAAACCTTGCCTTCGTCGTGATCGACGAGGCGCACGTCTACCGAGGCGTGTTCGGATCGCATGTCGGCAATGTCCTGCGGCGACTTCGCCGGGTGGCCGCAATTCACGGCACAGTGCCTCGCTTCCTGCTCGCGAGCGCCACCATCGCCAACCCCGTCGAGCTCGCTGAGCGACTCACAGGCCTCGATGACTTCGCGCTGATCAGTGACGATGGCGCCCCGCGCGCCGCGCGCCGGATCGCGATGTGGAATCCGCCGCTACTAGACGAGCAACTCGGCCTTCGCGGCTCCGCGTTGTACGAGGCTGCCGAGGTGTTCTCGGAGCTGATCTCGTCCGGCGCTCGCGCCATTTGCTTCATGAAGTCGCGAAAGGGGGTCGAGCTGATCCTTCGGCATGCCACGGCCCGCCTGGACTCCGGCCTCGCCGAGCGGATCGCCCCGTATCGAGGTGGTTACACCCCGGAGCAGCGCCGGGAGATCGAGCGCCGGCTGAGCGCGGGCGAGCTTCTGGGCGTAGTGGCCACCGATGCGCTCGAGCTGGGGATCGACATCGGCTCGCTCGATGCAGCGATCTGCGTGACGTTCCCAGGCACCGTGGCAAGCCTCCGCCAGATGTGGGGCCGTGCGGGCCGGCGAGGCCGTGGGCTCGCGGTCTACATCGCCGGCGAAGACGCCCTCGACCAGTTCTTCTGCCGCCATCCCGAGGAATTCATTGGGCGTCCAGTCGAGGCCGCGATCCTCGATCCCCACAGCTCCGAGATATATGCCGAGCATCTGCTGTGCGCCGCCTACGAGGCGCCTCTCTCAGAAGCGGATGCTCCGATCCTCGGTGAAGCCTGGCGGCCGCATGCACAGGAGCTGGCCACGGCCGGCATCCTGCGCGAGCGCGCGAGCGGTTTCGTCCCGCGTCGCGCCGATGAATATCCAGCTGCCGGGGTCGCCCTGCGCTCGGCGTCTGCCGACAGCTTCGCGCTGATCGACGCGACATCCGGCGAGCTGTTCGGGACGATTGAGGCAGCGCGCGCTTACGCCACGATCCACGAAGGAGCGGTCTACCTGCATCTGGGCCGCTCTTATCACGTGCTCTCGCTCGACCTGGGTGCGCGCCATGCGCTACTGGAGCCGTTCAACGGCGACTACTACACCCAGTCAAAGCGCGA
>CATPAX010000279.1 GCA_955652215.1 uncultured Solirubrobacteraceae bacterium
GGACACCTTAGGACGCGAGCTTCATTCCACGATCGCCGAGATCCAGTGGGTGGTTACCGGCTACCTGCTCGCGCTTGCAGCGGTGATTCCGGTCACCGGCTGGGCGGCCCGGCGCTTCGGCACGAAGCAGGTCTACGTTGTGTCGCTCGTGCTATTCACCGCGGGCTCCGCGCTGTGCGGACTCGCAACCTCGACCACCGAGCTGATCCTGTTCCGAGTTCTGCAGGGGATCGGCGGAGGGATGATTCTTCCAGTCGGACAGCTGATGCTGGCTGAGGCGGCGGGGCCCAAGCGGATGGGCCGAGTGATGTCGATCGTCGCCGTTCCCGCGATGCTCGCTCCGATCCTCGGGCCGACGCTCGGTGGCCTGATCCTCGACAACGCGAGCTGGCGCTGGATCTTCTTCGTGAACGTCCCGATCGGCGTGATCGCGGTGGTCGCGGCCCTCCGCGTCCTCCCGACCGTCAAGCGTGGTCCCGCTGATCGACTTGATTTCCGGGGCCTGGCGCTGATGGCGACCGGCCTCCCGCTGCTGACCTACGGCCTCGCGGAGATCGGAATAACCGGGAGCTTCGTAGCAGCGAAGGTGGTCGTGCCATGCGTTCTCTCGGTGGTGCTGATAGCGCTGTTCGTCGTTCACGCCCTTCAAATCCCGCGGCCGCTGCTCGATCTGCGTCTGTACCGCCGTCCGACGTTCTCCGCAGCATCCCTGGCGATGTTCTGCCTGGGCGGAGCGCTGTTCGGAGGGATGATTCTGATCCCGCTCTACTGGCAGGGAATCCGCCACGAGTCTGTCTTGGATACGGGATTGCTCACAGCCCCGCAGGGTCTCGGTGCGGCCTTGGTGATGCCGCTGGCCGGCAAGCTCTCCGACCGCCTGGGCGGGGGACCGCCGGCGCTGTTTGGAGTCACGTTGACAGCGGTCGCCACGATTCCGTTCGGACTGATCGGCGTACACACTTCTGTGGCGTGGCTGTGCGTCGCGATGCTGATTCGCGGGGTCGGCATCGGATTTGCGTTCATGCCGGCGATGGCGGCCGCCTTCGCGTCGCTCGAGCGCTCGGAGCTGTCCGACGCAACGCCCCAGCTCAATGTGCTTCAGCGGGTGGGCGGCTCAATCGGCACCGCGCTCCTTGCTGTGGTGCTCCAGCGGGCGCTCAGTGGTGTTCACACGCTGAGTGGCGCCGCCGGGGCATACGGGACAGCTTTCTGGGCGTCCGCCGGGATAGCCGCGGCAGCAATCATTCCGTGCCTCGTACTGCTTCGCGCCGAGCGCGCCGCACGGGCGGCCAAGGGAGGCCTCAGCCCCCCTGCCGAGGCGCTCGCTGAGGCGGCGGCGGCATGAACACCCTCGAAGCGCGGGAGCAGCTCGGGCGGTCGTTCAAGCACACGATGGCCGCACTGCGGCGGATGCGCAGCCGCGAGCACCGCCGACCCGGCGAGCTGAGCGACGCCCAGTACGGCCTGCTGTTCTGCCTGCGCGATCGGGTCGCGCTGGCGTGCAGCGAGCTGGCGCTCGCGGCTGATCTCAGTCCTGCGAGCGCCACCGAGATGCTTGACGGCCTGGCGGCGGCGGGACTCGTGCGCCGGACTCGCTCGCTGAGCGACCGTCGCGTAGTGCTCACCGCGCTGACCGACCGCGGGCGGGCGCTGGTGGAAGCGCGGCGTGCTCGAATCGAACCCCGCTTTCGTGCTGTGCTCGCGGAGTTCAGCGACGAGGATCTGCTGACCGCGGCCACGGTGCTCGACCGGCTCGGCGGGATGTTCGACCAACTCGCGGACGAGCACGGGCCGGCGGCTGCGGCTTAGTGGTCTCGGTCGTAAGTTCGTCGCGGAATTCGGGGGAAGGAGTTATGTCGCCCCCGCGCCGTTTTTCCTCCGGAGCAGGTGGCGCAGGTCATGGCCGTCGCGTGCGAGCTTCCCTGCCAGCACGGGATCCAGATCTCGCGGTTCTCCCGCTCTGAGCTTCACCGGCTGGTGATCGAGCGCGGGGTCACCGACGCGTCGGCGGCGACGATCGCCCGCTGGCTGGCCGAGGACGCGATCAGCCATGGCAGCACCGCTCTTGGGTGTTCCCGCGCGACCCCAGGTTCCTGGAGCGCGCCGGCCCAGTGCTCGATCTCTACCAGCGCCGCTGGGAAGGCCGGCTGCTGCACCCCGGCGGGTACGTGATCTGCGCTGATGAGAAGACTCAGATCCAGGCCCGGCAGCGTCGGTACCGGACCGCTGCCCCAGCCCTGGCCACGGCCAGCGCGTCGAGCACGACGACGATCGCGGCGGCGCGCTCTGCTACCTCGCCCCCTGGGACGTGCACCGCGGCCGGCTGTTCGGCTGCTGCGAGCTGCACACCGGGATCGTGCCGTTCGGCCGGTTGATCGAGCAGGTCATGACCCAAGAGCCCTACGCGGGCCAAGCGCGTGTTCTGGATCGTGGACAACGGCAGCTCGCACCGCGGGCAGAAAGCAGTCGAGCGGTTCGGAGCCCAGCGGCCAACGCTCCGATCGTGCAACTGCCGTTCTACGCCTCATGGCTGAACCAGATCGAGATCGTGTCCTCAGTGACACAGCGCAAAGTGCTCACCCCAAACGACTTCGGAAACCTGCAGCAGGTCGTCGATCGCCTCGATGCCTTCGAGCACCGCTACAACCAGATCGCCGAACCGTTCGACTGGACCTTCTCCCGCCACGACCTCGAACGCCTCATCGCCCGCGTCGCCCAGCACGAGCCGCGACTCCGGCTCGCCGCATGATCACTGGCGAACTTACGACCGAGACCACTTAGCCTTAGGTGGATCCAGGCTTAATGGCCGAGACCACTAAGCCGCTGCCGCGGACGCCTGAGCTCGGAGCCTAGTCCTCCTAACCCACCTCATCGTGGGTTTCGAGCTTGCGCCAGAAGGCCGGTTGCGGCGGGCCCTCGACCCCCGCCGCCTGCATCAGCGGGCCAATCCGGTCCATGCTCTGCTCGAAGAACGACTGGAAGCTCTGCTCATCGGGCCACTCGTCGATAACCATGAGCTGACCGTCCGAAGACCCGTAGAAGCGGTGTGCGATGAGGCCGTGCGACTTCGCCTGCTCGACGATCTGCTGCATCGCGTCTTGGTTCGCGCCGGCGTACTGCTCCAGCGCATCTGACTCACCAGCCATCGTCAGCGTGACGATCACCGACATGTTGCACCCCCCGATTCTGTTTGAGTTGAGGCGATTTGAACAGATGCGCCGTCGCGGGTCAAGGTAGTGACCCTTCCCTCGATTCCACGACGAACTTGCGGCCGAGACCACTTAGCCCGCGTTCAGCGGGTTGCCAGTCGCCTGCGATCCTTCGCCGGCTCCGCCCTTTCGGCCGTCGGGAGGGTCCGCCTCGCGTCCTGCGTCGCTGCTCTTGTCCCCGGCTGTCTGGGAGTCATTGCCGTGCGGCGCCTCGGCCTCCTCGGCGTTCTGGTTCGAGACGCCCTTCGGCGGGTCCTGCGTGCCGAACGTCTCCTCTGTGTCTGAGTGGCGGTCATCCATTGCCGTTGACCTACCCGCAGCCCGAGCCCGGCACACCTTGGCTCTAGTGCGCCGTCCGGTAATTGGGGTGCATGGAGCGCGAGGCCCGGGGGCCACCAGGCAAGCACGCAGAAACCAGCCGGACGACTCGGGCGTGGCCCAAGCCAGCGAGGCTGGATGCCGAGCGAGCCGCAAGCCCGAGGCAGCAGCGCTGCGCGAGGCTTCGAGGACGCAGCATGGCGGTCATCCGGGACCGCGATACATGTGCCTAATTACCGGACGGTGCACTAGCGCTCGCCCTTGACCGCAGTCGTGAGGGCCCCGCCCGCGAGCGCCCGGCGCACCAATGCCGGCGCGAGCAGCCGGGCCGCGGCCGCAAGCCAGTACGGCCTCGGCACATATCGTTCCGCCTTGCCGCCAGGCCCGGCTTCGATGATCGCTTCCGCCACGCGCTCCGGCGTGGAGACGATCCAGCGCGTCGTTGCTCGTGCTCGCAGCTCCGTAGCGGGGAAGCCTTCGGTCGCGACGAACCCGGGGAGCACCGTCCCGACGTGGATCCCGTGCGGGCGCTCCTCGGCCGCCAGCGCATCAGCCCATCCCGCTAGCGCGAACTTGCTGGCGGAATAGGCGCCGGCGCCGGGACGGGACACCCGCGAGGCGGTGCTCGCGACGTTGACGATCGCGACCGGTGCCCCGGACTGCTTCTGGGCCGTGCGACGCAAGAGAGGTAGCAGCTCCTCGGTCACCCTGACGGGAGCTTCGAAGTTCAGCTTCATGTGCCGCTCGACGTTCGCCCATCCGGTGTCGGCGAAGGTCCCGCGCCACGATGCCCCGGCGTTATTGATGAGCAGGTGAAGCTCTCCTCCATGGTCGCGCTCGAGCAGCTCGCGGATCCGGCCGGGTGCATCCGGTTGGGTGATGTCGAGAGGCAGCACACTGGCCCCCCCCAGCTCCCGCGCGAGGGCTGCCAGTCGCTCCTCGCGGCGCGCGACGAGGACGAGCTGTGCTCCGGGTTCGCGAGCGAGACGGCGCGCGGTCGCCTCGCCGATCCCGCTCGACGCTCCGGTAAGCACAGCAGTGAAGGCCCCCATGAGCCGGGCAGCCTACCGAGACACCCCGGCGGGGCAGCCGGTCAGCCACTCCCCTGGGCGAAAATCCAATTCGGCTCGTAGCCGCCGAACGCGACGCTCCGGTCGAACGGGAGGCGCGTGTTGACGACCACGCAGTAGGTCCGCTTCCGGTCCTCGCTGGGGACGCACACGCGATAGAGGAACCCCGGGAGGATCGCCAGCGTGCTGGCGAGGCTGGCGTTGACCCGAAACGTCGCCGGCGCGCGGGCGCCGATGAACGCCTCCGCTCGGACGGTGGCGTCCTGCAGCGAGTGCTGGTGAGCGACGACCGTGGTCCGGTGGATCAGCCCCGCGCTCAGCAGGATCACCGCGATCACGACGACGACCCCGGTCCCCGAGTAGTCGCGTGCCACGACCGAGGGGAGGTCGGGCCTGGCTCGGCGCACCAGGGCGCCACCAGGGCGCGAGAGCAGGATCACACCGATCAGGTTGAAAAACAGTCCGACGAGCACGGCCGAGACGATCGTCTGCGATTCGCCGGCCGGCGGCAGCATGTGACCGATCAACCCATCGAGGGCCGTCGCCGCGACGAACGCCGGCCAAAGCCAGGCGCCGCGCCGGCGCCAGCGCATCCGCGCAAGCCAGCCACCGCCCATCGCGCGAAAGGCTACCTGTGCAACGTTTGTACGCGGAGGGGTAATCTCGCTATACCCGATTGACAGCCCGCTGCGGAGATCCCGAGCGGCGCCTATAAGCAGGCCGGACGGCGATCCCGCTCCGGCCCACCAGGGAAAGGGAACCTAATAGATGGCGACTGATATCGCTGAGCCCGCCGCCGGCGGCAAGGATGCCGCGAGCGAGCAGCTCAAGCTCGAGGACCGCGTATGGCTGCTTCGCGCGATGCTGCTGATGCGCGGGATCGAGGACCGCGCTATGACTCTTTACCGCCAGGGCAAGGTCCCTGGCTCTTTTTATGACGGCTTCGGCCAGGAGGCGGTCTCCGCCGGGGCGGCGTTCGCAATGGCGCCCGAGGACCGCCTCTGCATTCTGCACCGCGACCTTGCGGCACACGTGATCCGCGGCGTCACCCCGGCCCGGATCTTCGCGCAGTACATGGGCCGCGCGGGCGGGATCACCGCCGGCCGCGAGGGAAACGTGCACTTCGGCGATCACCGCCTCGGTTGCGTCGGGATGGTCTCGATGCTCCCCGACATGATGCTCGTCGCCGCCGGGATGGCCATGGCCTTCAAGATTCGCGGCGAGCGACGCTGCGCGATCACATGGTTCGGTGACGGTTCGACCTCCCGCGGCGACTTCCATGAAGCGATGAACTGGGCGGGCGTGCAGAAGCTCCCGGTGATATTCGTGCTCGAGAACAACCAGTACGCCTATTCCACGCCTGTGGACAAGCAGTTTGCCGTCGACCCCGTGGAGCGGGCAGCCGTGTACGGGTTCGTGGGCGTAACTGTCGACGGCAACGATGTCGAGGCGATGTTCGAGGCCACCCGCGTGGCCCGGGAGCGCGCGCTCGCAGGCGAGGGCCCGACGCTGATCGAGGCGGTCACGATGCGGATGCACGGCCACGCCGCCCACGACGACATGAAGTACGTCCCGAAGGAGCAGGTCGAGGAGTGGCGCAAGCGCGACCCGATCGAGCGGCAGGAAGCTCGCCTCCGGGAGCTCGGCGTCGAGGTGCAGGAGATTCGGGAGAAGGTCAAGGCGCAGATCGACGCGGCCGTCCAGGACGCCCTGACCAGCCCGATGCCCGACCCGGCCACCGTCCTGGACGGGATCTTCTGCGAGGGAGAGGCCGAGCCGCTCGGCGATGGCCAGGCTCCGTGGAGCGCGTTCCAGCGATGAGCACTCTCACCTACCTGCAAGCAATCTCCGCCGCGCTGCGCGATGAGCTGCGAGACGACGAGCGCGTGATGGTGATGGGCGAGGACATCGGCGTATTCGGCGGGGCTTTCAAGGTCACCGACGGGTTCTTCGAGGAGTTCGGACACGACCGGGTGATGGACACGCCCCTGGCGGAGTCGGCGATCATCGGCACAGCGATCGGCGCGGCCGTGGTTGGGATGCGCCCCGTCTGCGAGATGCAGTTCTCCGACTTCATCTCATGTGGCTTCGATCAGCTCGTGAACGTCGCCGCCAAGATGCACTACCGACAGGGCCTGGCGGTGCCGATCACCGTGAGACTTCCGTCCGGCGGCGGCTTCTCGGGTGGGCCCTACCACTCCCAGAATCCCGAGGCCTGGTTCATGCACGCCCCCGGGATCAAGGTGGTCGCACCGTCGAGCGCCGAGGATGCCAAGGGCCTCCTTCATGCCGCGATACGTGATCCCAACCCCGTTTGCTACATGGAGCACAAGTTCCTCTATCGCCGCGTCAAGGGCGAGGTTCCCGACGGGATCTTCGAGACGCCGATGACGGCTCGCGTCGCCAGGCCTGGTAGCGATTTGGCCGTGATCACCTATGGGGCGATGGTCCACGTTGCGCTGGAGGCCACCGAGGACCTCGACGGGGCGTCGGTCGAGGTGCTCGATCTGCGCTCGCTGGTGCCGCTTGACGAGCAGGCGATCCTCGATTCGGTTGCGAGGTGTTCGAAGGTGGTGATCGTCGACGAGGCAAACGCCACTTGCGCTGCCGGCGCTCAGGTCGCTGCGCTGATTGCCGAACGAGGCTTCGAGGATCTCGACGGTCCGGTCGTTCGTGTCGCGAGCCCGGATGTACCGATCCCATTCTCTCCGCCGCTCGAGCAAGCGGTGCTGCCAAGCGTCGAACGGATAAGGGAGGCGTGCCGTGAGCTCCTCGAGTACTAGCGCCGTTCTGGTCGATGTGACGATGCCGCAGATGGGCGTGTCGGTCGCCGAAGGCACCGTCGTCGCGTGGCGCGTCGAGGTTGGTGACCGGATCGAGGCAGACCAGACGATCTGCGAGATCTCGACCGACAAGATCGACACCGAGGTGCCGTCTCCGGCCACGGGGGTAGTCGCCGAGATCGTCGTCGCGGTCGAAACGACGGTTTCAGTCGGCGAGGTGCTCGCCCGGATCGCTCCGTCGGACGGCACGACAGCGCCGCCACCGGAGGAGGAGCTCGCGGCTGAGATTCCCGGCACGCAGCCTGCTGGGGTCGCGCCCGATTCGGGCGCGATCGAGGTTCCGCCTGGCGAGGGCGCCGCTGCGAGCGACGGCACCGCGGCCAGCGAAGGCACCGCGGCCAGCGGCCCGGCCGCGGACGACGCGGCGGTCAACGGCGCGAAGGCAGCGCCGGACAATCGCCGCTACTCCCCCGTCGTGCAGCGCATCGCCGCTGAGCACGGCGTCGACCTCTCGCAGATCAGCGGGACAGGGCGCGGCGGTCGGGTCCGCAAACAGGACGTGCTCGCATTCGTCGAGTCCTCATCCGCAGCGCAAGCACCGCTGCACATCGAAAGCCCATACCGGCCCGATCCGAGCCCGCCGGCCCGGGCACCCGCGAGCGCCCCTCCGGCAGCGGCTCCGGCAGGCGCGGGCGTACCCGCCAGGGAAGGCCTCTCCCGCATGCGCCGCCAGATCGGCGAGCACATGAAGCGCTCGCTCGAGACGGCCGCGACCTGTACCACGTGGATCGACGTCGACATGGGCCGCGCGCAGGAGGCTCGCTCTCGCCTCGGCGTCACCGCGCTGCCGTTCGTCGCGCGGGCGACCATCGACGCCCTGCGCGAGCATCCCCCGCTGAACGCTTGGCTCGAGGACGATCGTTACACGCGCCATGCCGCGGTGAACCTGGGAATCGCCGTGTCGCTCGGCGACGAGGGGCTGATCGTGCCCGTAATCCATAACGCCCACGAGCTATCGGTCGAAGGACTTGCGGCGCGCATCAAGGACCTCGCGCGGCGCGCCCGCACCCGCCAGCTGACGCCTGACGACGTCCAGGGCGGCACCTTCACGATCACCAATCCCGGCCAGTACGGATCGATCATGGCGACTCCGATCATCAACCAGCCGCAGGTCGCGATCCTCGATCTGGAGGCGATCAAGAAGCAGGCCGTGGTGCACACCGACGCGGACGGCAACGACTCGATCGCCATCCGGCCGATGACCATCCTTGGGCTGAGCTGGGATCACCGGGCGCTCGACGGCGTCCAGGCGGCCCAGTTCCTGGCGACGGTCAAGCGAAACCTCGAGGGGCTCGCGGCACGGTAAGTGGCAGCCAATCGTCCGGAGCTGTGGGTCTGCCACCTGGGCAGCGTCGAGTATCGAGAGGCGCTGGCGCTACAGGAGCGCGTCCGCGCCGCCCGACAGACCGACCAGCTGCCGGACGTGCTCCTCACGCTCGAGCACCCGCACGTCTACACGCTCGGGCGGCGGGCCGGACCAGGCGAGCTGCCGATGGGCGAGTGGTGGTATCGCGGCCAGGGGATGGATCTCGTGGAGACAGACCGCGGCGGGAAGGTCACCTATCACGGCCCCGGGCAGCTTGTCGGGTACCCGATCGTGCGCGTCGACGACGTCGTCGCGTACGTGCGGCTGCTCGAGCGTGCCCTGGTCGCGGCGCTCGCCGAGGAAGGGGTGCAGGCGTACGCTCGACCACAAGACGGCCCTGACTACACCGGCGTGTGGGTCGGGGACCGGAAGATCGCC
>CATPAX010000280.1 GCA_955652215.1 uncultured Solirubrobacteraceae bacterium
AGCGACCTCCTCCAGTGAGGCGCCGGCCAGGCGTCGGGCGTACTCGGCGTGGCGGCTCCCTGAGAACAGAGGGTGCGAATGGCATTCGATTAGACCTGGAAGCACCGTCATTCCCGATAGGTCGAGCGTTGGGACGTCGTCGCGCCGCTCGCTCAAGACCTCATCGGTCCCGCCGGCGGCGGCGATCAATCCATCGCGAATCGCCACCGCGCCATCCTGCACCAGGTCCAGTTCTCTCTGACCGGCGCCCCGCCGAGCGCGGCCATCGTCGGTGATCCGGGCGAGCTGCGCGGCGTGGACCAGGTTCAGGTTGCTCACGGGCGCCCGGCCGGCGACACGACCCCCGGCGCACTGCCCCCGTCCAGCGAGCCCCGCAGACCGGCGTATCGGCGCACCAAGTCAGCGGGCCCGTCGAAGTCGTAGTTGTTATAGACCGCAAGCAGGTGGGCGAACGGCGGCGACTGGGCGAACATCTGGAATGTGAGCCGGTGGCCGGCGTAGTCGGAGTTCATGAGATCGCGCGCGAACGCGAACAGCCGCCTGCGATCCTCGGCGTCGATGTCGCCGACCGCCAGATACTTGTTCAGCCAGCGTCCGGTCTCTGGGTCCTGGAAGGACGCGGCGTCTGGCGTGACGCACAGCTGGCCGCCGCACAGGTCGCGTGCGAGGTGAATCATCGCCGGCAACTGCGAGCAAGCAAACACGCGGCCCGTGTACAGGAGCGCCGGGCTCGGCATCAGCAGACCAGCCGGGCTTACTTCTGCCAGCTCGATCGCAGCGGTCAGGTGAGCGTTGATGCCCTCTCGGTAGCACCCCAGCTCCGCCAGCTTCTCGCGCACCCCCTGATGCATCTTGACCCCGGTCTGAGTTGCATTCGTGTACGCCACGCCGACCAGCAGGTCGGCGAAGCGCAGGTGACGTTGAACGAACGGAAACATGCTGTAGCGGTGGAGCGTCGCGCGAATGAACGCCGCCGCTCGCGTGTGGCGGTAGAAGAACACGTTCTCCCACGGGATCTCCACATCGTCGAACACGATCATCGTGTCGATCTCGTCGAACCTGTTCGCCATCGGATAGTCGGCGTCCGAGCCGCGACCACCGAGGGAGGAGCGGCAGATGTGCTTGATGCCCGGCGCGGCCATATCCGCGACGAACCCGACGGCGTAGTCGGAGAGCTCTGCATCGCCCCAGTCGCCAATCGTCGGCTTCACGAACGCTTGATTGGCGTAGGCAGCGGCCGTCTCGAACTTGGCGCCGCGAACGACGATCCCCTGGCTTGTCTCAGACACGACATGCAGGAGCACGTCGGGATCTTGATCCTGCGGGTGCCTGGCACGGTCGCCCTTCGGGTCGGTGTTGGCCGACACGTGGAACGGATCAGCGAGCGCTGCATGGCGTACGTGGTCGCGGATGTGCTCGGAGAAGGCCGGGTTGATCTCGTTGAGAACCTCCTGCCCGTCGTAAAGCGACCACATCTCGCCGACCGTCTCATCGCCGACTCGGGTGACGATCCCGCCGAGATCGTCGAACACCGCGTCGACCGCGGCGCGCTTGTCGTGCCAGTCCAGCTTGCTCAGCGGCAGCTTGGAGCCGACGGGACAGCGCTCGCCCGTCTCCTCGTTTACATAGGACATCAGCTCCCGCGTCGAATCCTCGTGGGCCAGGTCATAGATCCGCGCCCTTACATCGACGATCGGCCTGAACGAAGGGTGGCTCGGAAGATCCTCGACCTTCTGCCCGTCGATCCACACCTCGCGTCCGTCGCGCAGCGAGTCCCGGTACTGATCGCCGGTTCTGATCATGGCGCTGTCAGACCACCTCGCCGGTGGGCCTCACGCGCGGGAGTACCGCGGCGAGCGCGTCGGCGATCTCGTCAGCCTCCTCTCGGCTCAGGACCAGCGGCGGCGAGAGCACGATCGAATGGCCGCAGGCCCGGACGATCACGCCGGTCTCGTGCCGCAGGATCACGGGCAGCGGAACCGACGGTGCGGGCAGCGGCTCCCGGGTGCTTCGGTCCGCCACCAGCTCGATCCCGAACATCATTCCGATCCCACGGACCTCGCCCACGACCTCGATCTGCTCGAGCTCTCGAAGCCGGTCGAGCAGGTAGGCGCCGGTCCGCTTCGCCGCGCCGAGCAGGTCCTCGCGCTCGATGATCTCCAGGTTGGCCAGGCCAACGGCGCAAGCGGCCGGATGCCCGTTATAGGTGTATCCATGGGGGAAGCCGTCATCCGAGGCGAGCGTGTCGGCCACCTGATCGGAGACCAGGTTCGCCCCGAGCTGGATGTATCCGCTCGAGATGCCCTTCGCGGTCACGATGATGTCGGCATCGACCCCGAAGTGCTGCGCCGCGAACCATTCGCCGACGCGGCCGTAGGCTGTCACGACCTCGTCGAGAATCAGCAGGATCCCGTGGCGGCCCAGGACCTCCTGGACGCGGGACCAGTAGTCGGCGGGCGGAACGAGCATGCCGCCGACCCCCATCACCGGCTCACCGATCAGCGCGGCGATCTTGCTGGCGCCGAGATGCTCGATCGTCTCCTCGAGCTCGTTGATCAGGAAGTCCGTCGGGTCTCGGCCCTCGAACAGCTCGGAGCGGTACGGCCACGGCGGCGTCAGGTGATGAATGTTCGGAAGCAGCGGTCCGAAGCCGGTGCGGTACGCCTCGAATCCCGTCGCCGAGCCGCCGCCATAGGCGGCGCCGTGGTAGGCGCTGCGGCGAGACAGGATCCAGTTGCGCTCGGGCTGCCCGCGGCGGTGGAAATACAGGCGCGCCATCTTGATCGCCGTGTCGTCGCCTTCGGAGCCTCCGCTCGTGAAGTAGACCCGGCCGATCACGCTCGGAGCGAGCGCCACCAGGCGCTCGGCGAGTCGGATCGCGGGTTCGTTGCTGAACTCCCCGAAGCTCGTGAAGTACTCGAGCTTGCGCATCTGCGCAGCGGCGACATCGGCAAGCTCTGCCCGGCCGTGGCCGATCTGTGCCAGCCAGAGCCCGCCGGTCGCGTCCAGGTAGCGTCGGCCCGTGGTGTCAGTCAGCCGGCAGCCCTCTCCGGAGACCATCACGACACGCTCGCCGACGTCATCGCCCAGGTACGGGTGCAGCACGTACCTCTGATCGCGCGCGGCTAGATCTGTGCCCGCCGGGGCCATGTCGGTCGCGGTCATGCGCTGTCTCCCTTCGATCGGTGGCAGCCGGGAAGCTGTCCACCCATTCTGATGCACCGGCGTTAACAAGCGCAGCGCGTCGAGTCCGCCCGATCCGGCAAAATGGCTGGCGACTAGGTCCCGCCGGGACGAGCTGGGGTTAAGGAGCGAACGTATGAAACTGATTGGAGCGGGACTCCCGCGCACAGGCACGCTGTCGCAGAAGGTTGCGCTCGAAATCCTCGGCGTCGGTCCGTGTTACCACATGGTCAACGTCCTGGCGGACCTCGACCTGGCGTCGCAATGGCGCCGGGCGCTCGATGGCGACGGCGACTGGCACGAGATCTTCGATGGCTTCGAATCAACCGTCGACTGGCCCGGTTCTTTCTTCTACCGCGAGTTGATCGACGTGTACCCCGGCGCCAAGGTCCTACTGAGCACACGCGAGGGCGAAGCGTGGGCGCGGAGCATGCGTGGGACGATCTGGGGCGTCCTCTACGGCGACATCCTGATTCGCCACCTGTCGGAGGCGAGAGCGATCGTCGATCCCAAATGGCGCGGCTACATCGAGATGATCAAGCAGATGTGGCAGCAGAGCGGGCTGATGGAAGGCGAGGACACGACCGCCGAGTGGATGATCAGCGCGATGGAGCGCTACCACGAAGAGGTCCAAGCGACGGTACCTGCAGATCGACTGCTGGTGTGGTCGGTCAGCGACGGTTGGGAGCCCCTCTGCGAGTTCCTCGAGCTCCCCGTTCCGGACATGCCGTTCCCGCACCTCAACGACAGCAAGGAGTTCTCAGAGCGCCTGACCGACGGGGCCCTGATCACGCTCCAGGAGTGGCGCGCGCAGGAGGGGACTGAGGCCGTCGGCGCGGCGCCCGCGCCTCACGGGGACTCTCAGTAGCACCCGCCGGGGCTGGTGCACCCACCACTCGGCTTCTTCTTGTGCTTCTTCGGCTTCGGTGGCGGTGCGGTGGGCTGAGCCTGCGTGGTGGTGGCCGGCGCAGGGGTCGTCGCTGGCGCAGCGGTCGTGGTTGGAGTCTGGGTGGTGAGCACCTGCGTGGTCGACGTCGTGCGGGCGCTGGTCGTAGATGCGGGCTTGTGGTGAGTCGCGGAAGCCTTCTTGTGCTTCGCGGGGCTCTTCTTCTTCGCCGGGGCGGTTGTGGTCGTCGAGGTGGTGCTGGTCAGCGCCACGGCAGTCGTGCTCGTGTGCGATACGACGGCTTGACTTCCGCAACCTGCTGCCACCACCGCTGCCGTCATGGCAGCTGCCAGCGCTCGTCTCATCGACTGGGCTCCTGTAATTGCTCGCAGACTCTCGCGTCTCAGGTTACAAGACGTTCGGCGCGGTGCACCCGAAGTCCTACCCCGGCACTACGATGAGCGCAGTGGAGGGCACCTCAGGCGTGAGCGTCCAGACACCGGAGAGCCAGCAAGCCGCGGTGCCAGCACCCCCCGAGCGGGCCCTGAGGTCGCGGTCGGGCTGGCTGCTGACCGTCTGCTGCGTCGCCCAGTTCATGGTGATCCTCGACCTGAGCATCGTCAATGTCGCGCTGCCCTCGATCCAGTCGAGCCTCGGCTTCTCGGCCACCGAGCTGCAATGGGTGATCGACGCATACGCAATTTCGTTTGCAGGCTTTCTGATGCTGGGCGGCCGCGCGGCCGATCACTTCGGACAACGCAGAACGTTCGTCAGCGCCCTGGTCTTGTTCGGCCTCGCGTCGCTGATCGGCGGTGCCGCGGTCAACCGCGAGATGCTGATCGCGGCCCGGGCGTTCCAGGGGTTCGCGGGCGCGTTGATGGCGGCATCGTCGCTGGCGATCATCACCTCGTCGTTCCCGGCAGGCCCGCAGCGTCATCGCGCAATCGGCTTGTGGGGGGCGATGAACGGCGCGGGGGGTGCCGCGGGGACGCTGCTCGGAGGCGTGCTCACCCAGGAGCTGAGCTGGCGCTGGGTGCTGCTGATCAACCCGCCGATCGCCATAGCGGCGGCAATTGTGGGATGGGCAGTGGTAGCCGATCGCCGCAGGACGCGCGGCGAGGCGAGCTTCGACCTGCCCGGGGCGCTCACGCTGACCATCGGGCAGGTGGTCCTCGTCTACGGGATCGTCAACGCCGGGCTCTACAACTGGAGCTCGCCACGCGCGTTCATTCCGATCGCGATCGGTCTCGTGCTGCTCGGCCTGTTCGGCCTGATCGAGGCCCGCCTGGCATCGGCACCGCTGATGCCCTTCAAGGAGCTGACCAAACCCCTACGGGTGGCCAACACGATCGTGCTGCTGTTCAGCGCCGCGATCTTCCCGATGTGGTACCTGAGCTCGCTGTATCTCCAGCAGGTTCTCGGCCTCTCGCCGCTCCATGCCGGCCTCGCTTTCCTGCCGATGACGCTGATGATCTTCTTCTGCGCCCAGCGAGCTGGGAAGCTCGTGAGCCGCTTCGGGGTCCGCCCGGTGCTGGGCGGGGGCTTGATCCTGATGACCGCCGGCATGCTCATGTTCTCTGGGATCGCGGCCAGCGGAAACGCGATCGCCTACGTGGTCGTGCCCGGGCTGCTCACCGCGGCGGGAATCGGGTTCTCGATCGTGCCTTCGACGATTGCCGCAACGATGGGCGCAAAGGAGGGGCAGGCAGGGCTCGCATCCGGGCTCGTCAACACCTCGCGGCAGATCGGCGGCGGGCTCGGCATAGCGATCCTGATCACGCTCGCGACCGAGTACACGACCCACCTGATCGGCGCGGGTCGACCTGTGCCCGTGGCGCTGACCGACGGCTTCCGGCTGGGCTACCTGATCGCCGCGGGGTTCGTCGCCGCTGCCGCCGTGCTCACCTTCACGCTCATGCCGCGGCTCGGCGCGTCCCCGGAAACCGCCCGGCGGACCCGTCTGGTGGGGCTCGGAATCAGCGGTGTGATCGCGGTGTTCCTCGCCGTCTATCTCGTGGGCAGGACGTTCACCGGCGCGCCGATCGGGGCGTACACCACCAACGGGGCCTACAGCTACGTATCGGCGCCCGGCCTTCATCCGCCCACCCTGTCCACGGATGCGCCGATCGCCAGCGCGAAGCTCGCGCCTGGATACATCTTCACAGCGAATTTCTATGACCTGACCACGCACCCGATGATCGGGCAGAGCGGCCCGCTGATCCTCGATAACAGCCTGCAGCCGGTGTGGTTCAAACCGGTGCCCGAGACCATGGTCGCTTCGAATCTGAGCCTTCAGAGCTATCAGGGCAAGCCGGCCCTCGCCTGGTGGCAAGGGGTAGTCACGAATACAGGCACGACCGAGAGCGGCGAGGACGTGATCGTCAACCAGCACTATCAGGAGATTGCCAGGCTGAAGGGACAGGGCGGGTGGGTCCTCACGCTCCACGCGCTGGCCATCAGCGGTGACCACGCCTGGGTTAGCGCCAACCGAAACCTGCCCCGAGACCTCTCGAGGTTCGGCGGCGCCTATAACGGCGCGCTGATCGATTCGGCGGTGCAGGAATACGACCTGCGGACCGGGCAACTGCTCAGCACTTGGGACGCGCTCGATCACGTCCCGCTCAGCGACTCTTATGCGATCCCCCCGACCAATGGCTTCCCGTGGGATGCCTATCACGTCAACGCGGTGACGCTCATTCCCGGCGGCAAGTTCCTGGTCTCGCTGCGGAACACCTGGGCCGCCTACCTCGTCGATGCCGCCACGGGCCGGATCGAGTGGAGCCTCGGCGGTAAGCACTCGAGCTTCACGTTCGGCTCCGGGGCCGCCTTCCAGTGGCAGCACGACGTGTCGATCAGCGGCTCGACTGTGACTCTGTTCGACGATCACTGTTGCCTGATCAGCGGCGCGGGCACGTTCGTCTCACCGTCCGCCCCCTCGCGCGGACTCGTGCTGCATATCGATCCGGCCGCCCATGCCGCGACGCTCGTTGCCCAGTACGGCCATGGGAGCGGGTTCGACGCCCAGTACATGGGCAATACGCAGACGCTCCCCAACGGCAACGTGTTCGTCGGCTGGGGATCACAGCCTTACTTCTCCGAGTACGACCGCTCGGGCCAGACCCTGCTCGACGGCGTCTTCCCGGGGCCCGATCTGAGCTATCGCGCCACTCGGGAGCAATGGGCTGGTCGACCGCTCTATCCACCTGCCGGCGCCGCGCGGCACAGCGCCGGGAAGACCACCGTGTACGCGAGCTGGAACGGAGCCACCCAAGTCGCTTCGTGGCGGCTGCTCGCCGGTCCAAGCGCCAGCCAGTTGACCGTTCTAGGAACGGCGCCGCGCTATGGGTTCGAGACCGCGATCACCGTGCCTCGCAGCTACGCGAAATATCAGGTCCAAGCGCTGGACACGCGAGGGCGAGTGATCGGGGTCTCCAGCCCGTTCGGGTAGGCGAAGCCCGGTGCCTCAGGCGACCGGCAGTCTGAAGCGGATGTGCGTGCCGGGCCCCGTCTCGGCCAGCCAGATCTCGCCCCCATGCGCCTCGACGATCGCCCGCGCGATCGCGAGTCCCAGGCCGGCCGATCCGTTCTTCCCGGCGACCCGGGACGGTCCCTGGACGAACGGCTCGAAGATCCGCTCGCGGTGCGCCGGGTCGATCCCGTCCCCGGTGTCAGCGACCTCGATCTCGACGGCCGGCCCGGGCACGCGCTCGGCGCGAACGACAATGCTGCCGTCCGCGGGGGTGTGACGAATCGCATTCTGGATGAGGTTGAACAGCACGCGCTGAAGCTGCTCGGGATTGCCATGAGCGGTGGCGGGCGCCTCCTCGAGCACGGCTGATACGGCGACTCCGCCTGCCTCCGCGTTCGGGCGCATCGCCTCGATCGTCTCGCGCACGAGCTCGTCGAGGCGCACCCGCTCCATCGACCACTGGATGTCGCCGGCCTCGAGTCGCGAGAGCTCGAACAGGTCGTCGATCAGCGAGCTGAGCGCACGCACGTGCGTGGAGATCAACCGCAGCTGCTCGCGGGCGCGCTCGCGCTCGAAGATCCCGTCCTCGAGGCCATCGGCGATCAGCTGGACCGTGGTGATCGGAGTCCGGAGGTCGTGCGACACAGCCGCAAGGAGATGCCGGCGTGCCTGCTCCTCGGCTGCAACCTTGGCGACCATCGCCTCGACATCGGAGGCGAGGCTCGCGAGCTCGCTGGCACCACGGACGGGGATCTGGACGTCCCGGGCGCCTTCCCCGACGCTCGCCAGCGCCGCCCGGACAGCATCGAGGTCCGACAGCGTGCGTCTGGCCACCAGTCGCGCGGCGCTGACGCCGATCAGCGCTGCGTATGCGGTCACCAGCGCCATGAAGAAGGCATCGTGGTGCGAGACGAACATCAGCTCGGCAAACAGCGCCACTGCAATGCCAAGCTGCGCCGCGACGAGCACGGTCAGCGCGCCGAGCTGCCGGCGGACACCCGAAATCCACGTGGGACGGGCGGCGATCAGGTCGGCGATAAATGTGGTGAGGCAACCAAGCGGCGCGAGGATCTTCACCGAGGCCACGAACGCTGCCTCCCCGTACACCGGCCAGGCGATTGCCGACACCGCCGCGGCAGCGATCGCAGCGAGCGCAACGCGAAGCGCGGTCTGCTTCACGGCCCGGACCTGGTCATCCCGCGAACGGTAGGGCCCAACTACTGCTCCGGGAAGGCGCGCAGGCAATTGTTCAGCGGTTCGTAATCGAGATACCGGCTTGCCTCACGCTCCTTTTTGCAAAAGAGAAACTATCTTTCTATTATCCCCGGCAGAGGGAGCCGGCGTTCCCGGCTCGAGCGGCTCTGAGCAAAAGGCGGATCTGATCCAAACAGGCCTGATCAATCAGCGCACTACCGGCGAGGGCAATGGACACGACGCCGAGCTTCCCGGCACGCCGGATCGGGCGATCGGCGGAGTTATCGGCGACGGCGAAGCGACTGCGGATCGCCGTCTGGACGCATTCAGCGACGAGCAGCTGCTCGCGCTTCACCGGGACATGGTCCTGCTGCGGGTGTTCGACGAGCGCGCAGTCGGCTACCAGCGCCAAGGACGGATCGGGACCTACGCGATCTTCTGGGGGCACGAAGCGATCCAGGCCGGCGCGCACTTTGCCCTGTCGGCCCAGACGGACTGGGTATTCCCGTCCTACCGCGAGTCGGCTGTCGGCCTGCTCCGCGGGCTCGATCCGGCCACCGTGCTGGCCTGGTGGCGGGGCCATCCTGCCGGGTGGTGGAACCCGCTGGAGTTCCGCCTCGGTGGTATCGCCGTTCCGATCGCCAGCCAGGTGCCGCACGCGGCCGGAGCCGCCTGGGGCATGCGCCTGAAGGGCGATCCGGGATGCGCGCTGGTGTTCTTCGGTGACGGTGCCACGTCCGAGGGTGGCTTCCACGAAGGCATCAACTTCGCGGCGGTGATGAAAGCGCCGCTGGTTCTGATGTGCAACAACAACGGGTGGGCAATCTCGACACCCCTCGCCCAGCAGACCCGGGCGCCTTCGCTGGCAGACAAGGCGATCGGCTATGGAATTCCCGGCGTCCGTGTGGACGGCACCGACGTGCTCGCCGTGCACGAGGCCACCCGAGAGGCTGTTGCGCGTGCCCGGCGCGGGGAGGGTCCGACCCTGATCGAGGCCGTTCACTACCGCATCGCTCCACATGCCACCGCCGACGACCCGACCCGGTATCGCGACGGCGCCCGCGGCGAGCAGGAGCGCAGCCACGAGTGCCTCGCTCGCTACGAGGGCTACCTTCACCGACAGGGCCTGCTCGACGCAGCCGGCGCTGAACAGGCGCGAGCGGACGCATCGGAGCGGGTGCGCCGCGCGATGCGCGAGGTCGAGCAGCTTGCCGATCCGGATCCGGCCACGGTGTTCGACACGACCTACGCGGAGCCGCCGGGAGAGCTGCTGCGTCAGCGCCAGGCGGCACTCGATCCCGCAGCCAGAACGCTCGCATGAGGACGCTCGTCGAGGCCATCAACGAAGCGCTTCATGGGGAGATGGAGCGCGATGAGTCGGTGCTCGTGATGGGGGAGGACGTCGGCCGGTCGGGCGGGGTCTTCCGGGTCACCGCCGGCCTCCAGGAGCGATTCGGTGCCGATCGATGTGTCGACACGCCCCTCGCCGAGGCAGGGATCCTTGGCACCGCTCTGGGGCTGTGCATGGTTGGCTGGAGGCCCGTGGTCGAGATGCAGTACGACGCCTTCAGCTATCCCGCGCTCGATCAGCTGATCACGCATGTCGGGCGCTATCGCTGGCGATCCGGGGGGAAGATGAATGTTCCCGTCACCGTTCGGATGCCGTACGGCGGTGGCGTTCGTGCC
>CATPAX010000281.1 GCA_955652215.1 uncultured Solirubrobacteraceae bacterium
CCGCCCCACGAGGTGTTCGCCAAGCTCCGCAGCCAGTGCCCGGTTCACTGGACGTCGCGGATCGGTGACTACCCGAACGAGGCAGGCTACTGGTCGGTGACACGCGCGCAGGACGTCCACACGGTCAGCCGCGACTGGCGCACGTACTCCTCCGAGCTCGGAGGCGTCACGGCTGCGACGGACGTGTTCCCGATCGACCTTATGCGCGCGATGTTCATCGGCATGGACCCGCCGAAGCACGATCGGCTGAAGATGCTGTTCCAGGCCGGCTTCACGCCCAAGCGAATCGCCGCCCACGAGCCCGCGATCAGGGCGATCGTGCGCGATGTGCTCGATCGTCTGGACGGATGGGATACGTGCGACCTCGTCTGTGACGTGGCCCAGCCGATCGTCTCGCGAGTGATCGGGAGCTTTATGGGAATCCCTCCCGAGGACGACCACGTATGGGCGACGCTGATGAACACCGCGCTCGCCGCCGGCGACCCGGACCTCAACCCCGACGGGATCGAGAGCATCGTCACCAACGAGATCCCCGAGATCTTCGCCCGCTGCTCGAAGATGATCGCGGAGCGTCGCGAGCACCCTACCGACGACCTGACGAGCGTCCTCGTGCACGCCGAGATCGACGGCCAGAAGCTCGAGGAGCACGAGATCGTGATGGGCTTCTTCCTCCTCGTTGCCGCCGGCAACGACAGCACGAAGGCCACCTACTCCAGCGGAATGGCTGCGCTGATGAAGCATCCAGACCAGCGCGCACAGCTGCTGGAGGACCCATCGCTGATCCCGTCCGCCGTCGAGGAGGCGCTGCGGATGTATCCCGCGTTCGCGCACTTCCGGCGCACCGCCACGTGCGACACGGAGCTTGCGGGACAGACGATCCGCGAGGGCGAGAAGGTCGTGATGTGGTACGTGTCCTCTAACCGCGACGAGTCGCGCTACGAAGACCCGAACCGCTTCGACGTCCGGCGTAATCCCGAACACCAGGCGTTCGGCGCCGGCGGACGGCACTTCTGCCTGGGAGCCGCGCTGGCCCGCCTCGAGCTTCGTGCCATGTTCGAGGAGACCCTCAAGCGGTTCCCGGCTATGAAGCCCGCCGGCCAGTCAACCGGCGTTCAGTCGGCGTTCCTCAACCAGCTGAAGACGCTGCCCGTCGCCCTTCGCTGAGCGTCCAACCCGGGGCCTTGGCGGTCCCAGCGAAGGAAGCTGGCGGCGTCGCGTCAGCCGCGCCCTGGGACACCAGCCAAGGAAGTGGTGTGGCGTCGCGTCAGCCGCGGCCCTGGGGCTCCCAGCGAAAGAACCTGGCGGAGACAATCAGTCCAGCTAGCCCCCACGCGGCGATGATGGCCAGGTCGGTACCGGTCAGGCCGGTTCCGTGGACGCCCGTGGCGACCGCCCGCTGGAGTCCGATCGTGAGATGGGACAGCGGGAAGATCTTGCCGACCGTGTTCAGCCACTGCGGCAGCGCCGCAACCGGGATGAACACGCCGGAGATGAACGACAGCATGACGGCCACAAACGGACCGACTGTCGAAGCCATATCGGCGGTTGAGCAGACGATCGTCACGGCGATGCCGAGTGCCGCCAGCGATGCGGTCCCGACGATCGTGTAGACGACGATCCCCACCACACCGACGGCGCGGAGGTGGACGTTAAACGCGATCACTCCGATTGCGAACAGCGTGATCACCATCACCGCGACGAACACAACCGCCCGCAACAGGTATGCAGCCATGAAAGTCCAGCTCGGCATCGGGGTTCCGCGTAGGCGCTTGAGCTGACCGGACTCGCGCTGGGTCGTGACGCTGATCGACAGTGTGGTGAACGTCTGCAGCAAGATCGCGTAGGCCGCGAGGCCGGCCGTGAAGTACGCGGCGGTCGTGATCTCACCGCCCGAGAATTGCGTCGTTCGGTTCGTCCCATTCGTGAAGATCGAGTTGAACAGGACCAGCAGCACGACTGGGAACACGATCGAGAACACGACCACCCGTTGGGTCCGAAGCGCGGTGACCAGCGCGAACTTCGTCTGAGTCCCGAGGATTCGGAGGCTACGCACGCTCGCCCTCCTCAGGAGACGTGAGCTCGATGAACACATCCTCGAGCGTGGGCTGATTGACCTCGATCGCGGCCAGCTCGACGTTCTCGCGATCCGCCCAAGTCGTCAGTCGCAGCAGCGTCTGCTGCGCGTCTTCGACCACGAGCGAAGCCATTGAACCGCTGACCGTGACCTCCGCTCCCGACTGTGCGCTGATCGTCTCGGGACCAACGCCACCCGGCAGGCGAAAGCTGATCCGCGTCTTGGCCGCCTGATCGCGGCCGATGTCCTGTGGGCCGCCCTCGGCGATGATCTCGCCTTCGCGGATGATCGCCACCCGATCGGAGAGGTGCTGGGCCTCGTCCATGTAGTGGGTGGTCAGGAGGATGGTCTTGCCGAGATCCTTGAGCCCGGAGATCGTCTTCCACGCCTCGCGGCGGGCGGTCGGGTCAAAGCCGGTCGTCGGCTCGTCGAGGAAGATCAGATCCGGGTCCCCGATCAGCGCGATCGCCACGTCGGCGCGGCGGCGCTGGCCCCCGGACAGAGTTCCCAGCCGGGAGTCCTCGCGTCCGGCCAGACCGACAAGCTCGACAACCTCGGCGATCGGCCGCGGCTTCGTATAGAAGCTCGAGTAGAGCGTCAGGATCTCGTTCACCGTCAGCAGCGGGTCGAGCTGGCATTCCTGCAGCACAAGTCCGACCCGCTCGCGCCACTGGCGGGTGGGGTGGGCAGGGTCGACGCCGAGCACCGACACCTCTCCCGCCGTTCGCGATCGATACCCCTCGAGGATCTCGATCGTCGTCGTCTTCCCGGCCCCGTTAGGGCCGAGAAAGCCGAACACCTCGCCGGTGCGGACGTCTAGATCGATCCCTCGGAGTACGGGAGTGCCACCGTAATCCTTGCGCAGGCCCTTGACGCTGATCGCCAGGTCCGATCCTGAACCGTCGGCGGGCACGCGCGCAGTCTAGTGCGACCGCCCAGCACAACCGAGTCGAGCTCTCCTCGCAGTGCCCGCGGCTACAGGACGCCCGCTAGGACCAGCCCTCCGATCGCCAGCAGCATCGCGGCGGTGAACAGATTGCCCCAGCGCTCAAGCCACCGCGCGCGAAGCAGGTAGCCGCCAGCAGACGCCGCCAGTGTCAGGCCGACGATCGTCGTCACGGTGACCAAGGCGAAGATCACGAGTGCGCCGACTGCCGCGCCCACGCCAGCCGCGGTTGCGGCCAGGAACACCGGCAGAATCGTCAGATCCGGTGAGGCCGCGGCCCCGAACGGGACCATCACGGCGAGCAGCGAGCGCGGGGCGGAGTGCGCGTTTGTCGAGTCTTCGCTGTGATGGTGGTGATGGTGTTCATGCCGGTGATCGCCGCTGCGCAGCTCGAACAGGCCAAAGCCGACGCCGGTGGCGATCAGGATCCCGCCGACGATCGCGTTCTGCGCGTGCTCGATCGTCGATCTGAATTGGAGTCCGACGATCACCACCACGGCGCCCAGGAGAATTGAGACCAGCACGTGCGTCACGCCGGCCAGTCCCGAAAGGCGCGCGATTCTCGCCATCGAGTAGTGCTCGGTGCGTCCCACCACCGCCAGTGGAAGCCAATGGTCAGGAAGGACAGCGTGACCGAAACCGACCCCGGCCGCGGCGATCAGGGCAGCGGCGACGGTCATCGCTCATCCTTCCTCATGCCGGCGAGTGAGCGCGGCACCGGCCACTCCGGTTACGCGCGCCAGGGCGAACGCTCGCGTACGAGCGTTCGTCGTCCTGGATCACGTGTATCACCGCGTTGATCAACGCCAGCCATCGTGCCGGGCAGGTAGCGCCGCGAGGCGGGCACGTTCACTCCGGCCGGGCCGAGCCGGAAATGTCCGGCGTCGCGGTCGAGTATCGCGGCTAACACGCTCGGGGAGTCCGACCGGGGGAGGCACATCCACTCGATGCTGCCGCTCGGCGCCACCAGCGCGTTCGCCAGGCAGTCCGAGAGGAATCCGTAGTCAGCGATCGGCGGAAATGGGCTGCCGCCGAGCGGAACGTTGGGGACGAGCTGCCGCGCTGGCAGCTGCGAGCTCTTGCTTGGCATGAGCGTTTCGCCGCGCTGGTGGCCGTCCGAGGTGCCCATCTCGGTGCAAGTATCCCTCCTTGGCGCCCGGCCTTGGGAGGCGACGGAAAAGCTTGCGGGCCTCGGTGAGTGCAGCTCAGCGAGCTGCTCGTCGCAGCGACAAGCACAGTATCGCGACGATAGCCACGGGCATGACCCACCACGCCGATACGTCCGCCCCGGCGATCGCTGCGGTTGCGCCGAGCGCAACCACCACGCCCGCGGCGGTCACCCAATCGTCTCCGACAATGAAATCCCAGACCCCAAGCACTCCTCTACGCAGAAAGCTCACGCAGCCTCACCCACCGTCGGCCTGACGGGCACCCTGCGAAGCCACTGAACCATCGCCAGCGACACCAGCGCGATTCCGGGGATGAGCGCGAGTAGCGCCGCATCGCCGCCGGGCCACGACGCGCCGGCTCCCTCGGCACCCCAGAACGTACCGAACGCGGTGAGCATCACGCCCACGGTGAACTTCATCGTGTTCTCCGGCACACGCGCCAGCGGCGCCCTGACGGCGATCCCCACCAGCACGACGATCAACACCGCGCACCCCGCTGCGACGGCCGCGAGCCCGACCCGATGCTGGTTGGCGCCGAAGGTCAACACGATCACCACGACCTCGAGTCCCTCGAGGAGGACGCCCTTCAGCGCGATCGTGAACGAGTAGCCGTCGAAGCCGCCGCCCGCCGCCGACGCGGCCTGCGCGGCCTCGGTCTCCTCACGAAAGGTCTCCAGCTCATCGTGGAGGGCCTTGCGACCCGCCCAGCGAAGGATCGCCTTTCGCAGCCATTGCAGACCGAACAC
>CATPAX010000282.1 GCA_955652215.1 uncultured Solirubrobacteraceae bacterium
AGGATCGGACCGAGGGGTCCGCGCTGCGAGGCCGCGATCCCTACCTCGAGCCCTTGCTGAGTCAGCCGATCGACCGTCTCGGGGATCGAGCACACCGACGAGTGCACGAGCATCAGCACCCCGCCGCTGCGCAGGTGCGAAGTCGCCCGCGCGCAGATCCGATCGATGAACATCCGTCCCCGCGGCCCGGCCTCCCAGGCGCGCGCCCGGCCCTGCCCCGGGGCTTCACCGGGCCCGGGCAAATACGGCGGGTTACTGACGATGTAGTCGAAGCGCCGCCCGGCGACCGCGTCGAACAGGTCGCCGCGCGCGGTCCTGACCCGTACGCCGTTGAGGAGCGCGTTCGCCTGGACCGCCGCGAGGGACGGCCAGTGGACATCGACCGCTGTCACGCGGGCGCCTTGCGACGCGGCGCTCAGCCCCAGAAACCCGCTGCCGGCACACAGGTCGAGCACGCTCGTATGTGGCCCGAGCGCCTCTTGACGCAGGCACTGGGCGAGCATTACGGCGTCGCTGGGTGGTTGGAAGACTCCCGGGATGGGCAGAAGCCGCACGCCGTGAACGCTTCCCACCCAAGTGTCCTCGAAACGCTTGGTCGCGCAGCCGATGTCCTGCGCGCCGCCTTTGACGGCGCTCCCACCTACACGGTCGGAGTGGAGGAGGAGGTGATGCTGCTCTCGCCGCGGGATCTCGGTCTGGCGCCAGTCGTGACGGAGGTGCTCGAGCGGACGGGCGGAGATCCGCGCTTCAAGCTCGAGCTGCCGGCGTCCCAGCTCGAGATCGTGTGCGAACCGGCGGTACACGTCGGCGCGATCGAAACGGCGCTGCGGCAAGCCAGGTCCGATCTGGTCGATCACTGCTCGGGGCTTGCCGCGCCCGCCGCGGCGGGGGTACATCCGTTCAGCCCGGGAGTCGGGGAGCTCAACCGCCTCCCCCGGTATGAGCACCTGACACGCACCTATGGGCGGATTACGGGCCGCCAGCTTGTGTGCGCCCTGCAGGTGCATGTCGCGGTCGGCGACTCCGCTCGCGCGCTCGGTGTCTACAACGCACTGCGGTCATACCTGCCGCTGCTCGCCGCGCTGGCGGCAAATGGACCGTTCTACGAAGGGGCGGACACGGGGTTTGCCTCGGTGCGCCCAAAGCTCGGCGAACTGCTACCGCGTCAGGGGATCCCGCCTTCGTTCTCGAGCTGGGAGGCCTACGCGCGAGCACTGGGCCCCGAAACGACCGCGGGTACCTACCCGGAGCTCCGGACCTGGTGGTGGGAGCTCCGACCTCATCCCCGCTACGGGACCCTCGAGCTGCGCGTGCCCGACTCGCAGAGCACCGTAACCGATGCTGTCTCGATCGCCGCCGTCGCCCACTGCCTGGTGGCGTGGCTCGGGGATCGCCATGACGCCGGCGACACGAGCGCAACCGAGCTGAGCTGGCGGATCGAGCAGAACCGCTGGTCGGCCGCGCGTTACGGTGTGGAGGGGACGATGATCGACTTCCAGACCGGCGAGCGCCGCCCGACGCGCACGTTGCTGTACGAGCTCCTCGACGCGCTCAGCGCAGCCGCATCGCGGCTACAAGCGAGTAGCGCAATCGCGCGGACCCGCGAGCTGATCAAGGCCAACGGGGCGATCCGGCAGCGTCGCGCGGCAGCCGGCGATGCCCGCGCCGCGGCTCGGTGGCTGGCCGAGCGCTTCCAGGAATGATCACCGGGGTAGGTGTGGGACATGCCTGAGATGCCCTCGCCGCGCGGCGAGATCAGCGAGCTGGTGCTGCGGTCGCTGCGGGAGGAGGTTCACGCAATGCGGGACGTGACACCCAGGAGCGTGGAGGACCCGCTCACCGACGAGGATCTTCAGCTGGCGCTGTATCTCTGCTACGAGCTGCACTACAGGGGTCTATCCGGTGTCAATGAGCGGTGGGAGTGGGAGCCTTCCTTGCTCGCACTGCGGGGGCATCTCGAGCGCCAGTTCGAGGCGGCGCTGTGCGAGAAGGTGTCGACCATGAACGGGCACGTTCCCGCGGAGGAGATCGACCTTGCGCTTCGCGAAGTGGCAGACGCCGGCGGCCCTGGCGGACTGTCTGCGTTCATTCGCTCGCGCGCCTCGATCGATCAGGTTCGCGAGTTTCTCGTTCACCGCTCCGCGTATCAGCTCAAGGAGGCTGATCCACACTCGTGGGCGATCCCGCGTCTGTGGGGTGCCCCTAAGGCCGCCCTGGTCGAGGTTCAGGCTGACGAATATGGGGGTGGTCGCACGGAGTGGATTCATGCCGACCTGTTCGGCCGAGCGATGCGTGCGGTTGGCCTTGATTCGAGTTACGGTGCGTACCTCGAGGTAATCCCGGGTTTCACCTTGGCCACGGTGAACCTGATGTCACTGTTTGGCCTACACCGCCGGCTTCGGGGCGCGATCGTCGGGCACCTCGCGCTCCTCGAGATGACCTCGTCGATTCCGAACCGGCGCTACGGCGATGGGCTGCGGAGGCTCGGGCTCGGGAAAGACGCGACACTGTTCTTCGACGAGCACGTCGAGGCGGACGCTGTGCACGAGAACATCGCCGCGGTTGATCTGGCGGGCGGGTTGGTTCGCCAGGACCCGGCTGCCAGCGTGATGGTGATGTGGGGGGCACGCGCGCTGGCACACCTTGACGAGTGCTGGGCGGGGCGGCTGCTTGAGGCCTGGCGGCTGGGAGAGAGCTCGCTGCTCAGACCGGTAGCGCCGGCTTCAGAGCCTCCAGTTCGTCTGCGCGCTGTCTAGCGACAGCTACGAAGTTGGCTTCCCGGCCGCACGGAACCCGATCAGCTTGTGGGTGCCGTCGCACAATGGCCTGATTCGAGACTTGCCACACCTGCATAAGGCGACGGTTGCGCGCTGCGATTCGATCGTTTCCCCATCGGCGTCGAGTAGCTCAAACGGCCCGCGGACGAGCAGGGGCCCGTCTCTATATGGCGTGATAACGACTGTTTCCTTCGAACGCATGTGACATGTCTCCACACGGACCTCAGGCGGCCCGAGCGTTTTGCCCATTTACCCGCCGGGTAGACCTCTGAACCAGGAAGCGAAAGTCAATCCAAGCGAAAGTAAAGGAGAGTCTCTGTGCTTCTGGCTCTGATAGTTCTGTTGGTGGTCCTGGCAGTAGTCGGTGGCCTCGTTGTGCATCCGCTGCTGTTCCTGCTGGCTCTTCTGGCGGTGCTGGTGTTCTTTGGCGGTCGGCGGCACGCGCTATAGCGGGTCGCAGCCAAAGACTGGAGTTGACTTGAAATGCTGATCGCGATTGCTCGCGTCATACGCTTTGTGGCTGTCGCGGTCGCTGCGGTAATCGCTGCGGCGATTGTTCTCCGGCTGATCGGTGCAAATCCGGCTAACTCGATTGTCAGCGATCTCCACGACGCCGGGCAGACACTTGCCGGGCCGTTCAAGAACCTGTTCTCGATCAACAACGGGACTACGGCGATGGCGGTCAATTGGGGCTTGGCGGCAGTCGTGTACCTGGTGGTCGGGGGTTTCCTGGCCTCGGCGATCGGACGGGCTTCACCCCGCGGGGTCCGCTCCGTCGGTCCCGCTGTTTGACCTAGCGCCAGCGTGGCGGTTCTAACCGCCGCGCTGTCCGCGCGTCCGCGCGTCCGCGCGAGAACATCGATCACACACTAGGCTTGATTTACGCGCCCAGGGGTATAGGGACCCCATGGAGCGTCTGGCCATGCCTCGCACCGACTCCAACGAGCTGTTCGTCCGTTGGCAGAAGCATGGCGATCAGCGGGCGCGTGAGGAGCTGGTCGACCGGTTCCTGCCATTGGCGCGCAAGCTTGCGCGTCGGTACGCCGGGCCACGAGAGCCGTTCGAGGACCTGATGCAGGTCGCAAGCCTCGGCCTGGTCAAGGCGGTTGACCGATTCGACATCCAGCGGGGGACTGCGTTCTCGTCGTTCGCGGTTCCGACGATCCTCGGTGAGCTGAAGCGCTACTTCCGCGACCTCGGCTGGTCTGTCCACGTCCCGCGCGGGGCCCAGGAGCAAGCGCTGAAGGTCGAGGAGGCACAGCAGCAGCTCACCACTAAGACGGGCCGCCCGCCCAGTGTCCAGGAGCTTGCGCAGTTCCTGGAGATGAGCATGGACGACGTCCTTGACGCCCTCGAGACCGCAAGTGCTCACCACTCGACTTCGCTCGATGCTCCGCGCGACGACGGCGAGGAGGAGTCGGGCTCGCTGGCAGACGCTTTCGGTAAGGAAGATGAGCGGTTCGAGCTGGTCGAAGCGAGTGCAACGATCTCCGCGGCCGCTCGTGAGCTGTCCGGACGCGAGCGCCGGGTACTGGTCCTGCGTTTCGTCGAGGACATGACCCAGACCCAGATCGCTGAGCAGATCGGTGTCTCGCAGATGCAGGTTTCGCGGATACTGCGCCGTGCGTTGGCTCGGTTGCGCGAGCTGACTGACGACGACGATCTGCTAGAGCGCTGAGGCATCCTCGTCAGGGCCTGCACCGCTGTGGGCGCGATCGAGGAGTTTCCTGCAGTTCGCCTCGAGCTAGAGAGCACGCCTGAGTCTCCTTCGCTCGTTCGCGGCGCGCTGAGTGCCGTGGGGGAGCAGGTCGCGCTCGGTCCGCAGCTTCTCGACGATGTCAAGACGGCGGCCACGGAAGCTTGCAATAACGTCGTCACGCATGCCTACCGCGGATCGCCGGGACCGTTGTCAGTCTGCATGTACCTGGAGCCTGGCTCACTGGAGCTCGTGGTTCGCGACTACGGGCTCGGGATCGATGAGCTTCCCGAGGACGAGCGGGAGCGCGGCGTGGGTGTGCCGATCATCCAGGCGCTCGCCCGCGAGGCAACATTCCGCAGCTGTGACGATGGCGGCATGGAGGTGAGGATGCAGTTCGCCGTGCCGGCCGGCGACGAAGATCTCCTCCCGCAAGCACCCGCCGCTGCCCCCGACGATGAGTGGATCAGCCGTTTCTCCGGCGACGCCGTGGTCTCGCTCTCGCCCCTATCGCTGCTCGAGGGCGTCCTCGGGCGCCTGGCCCGCGCGCTGGCGGCGAGAGCCCGGTTCTCGCTCGACCGCTTCTCGGATGTTCACCTGGCGACTGATGTGATCGCCAGGCACGCGAACAATGCAGCGACGGGGGCCCGGATCGCGTTCGGCCTCTCGATCCAGACCAGGCACCTCGAGATGACGATCGGTCCATTTCGGAGCGGCACAGGCGCGGTGCTGTCACATCAGGCGCCGATCAGCGCGGCCGAGTCAACGCTAGGGCTACTCGCCGACGAGCTCGAGATCGTCAGCGCCAACGGGAGCGAGATGCTCCGGGTCGTGATCGACGAGCCGCCACCGCGGGCGGCGGTAGCGGGGTAGCGCGCGCGTCAGGAGTCTCGGAGAACCTCGTCGGGACTTTCGACGAGGGTCATCCGCCCGGCGATGCCGGTGAGCGATAGGAGGCGCTGCACCTGGTGCGAACCGTTCACGAGGACGAACCGCCGGTTGTTCTGCTCGGCCGTCTGGTGAGCCCTAACCAGCACACTGAGGCCGGTCGAGTCCATGAAATCCAGCTCCCTGAGGTCGACCAGCACGAGCGA
>CATPAX010000283.1 GCA_955652215.1 uncultured Solirubrobacteraceae bacterium
GACGTTAGGAGGGAAGGCCTGCGGATACGGGTGAACCGCGAACCCGGTGGCGTCGAACAGCGCCGGATGAAGGCGCGCGAACGCAGACGAGCCGGCGGCGTCAGGCGGACAGCCGCGGACGGTGGCCGCGGCTCCGCGTAGCGGGCGCCATGCCGAGTCGACGCAATAGAGAGCGCGGACGAAGCGCAGCGGCACCATTCCACTGAAATCGCCCGGCTGATCTCCACTCGTCCGGCCACGCGGGGCGATCTCAGCGATCAGGATCGTGTCCGAACCATGACCGGTGCGCAGGAGAGCTTGCCATCCCGCATCGAGCAGGCCGCGGTAGAGCCTGGGCGCCACCTCGACGGTGGAGTGATCGATCGCCTGTGGCGCGAGATCCTGTCCGTAGTTGGGCTCGTTCCAGATGGACCAGAAGCTGACCCGAGGGAGCGCAGTCGCCTGACCGGCAGGGGTGTAGGAGCCGCTATACCGGGTGCCCACGGCGCGCACGAACGCGCCGAAATCCGAGGCAGAGGGTCGCCAGTCCGCGGCGTTGCGGCCGCTGCGTGGCGGTATGCCCGGGCCCGCGGCCCAAAGGGGCGGGGGCGGGCCGAGCGTCAGGTACACGCCGATCCCGCGGGGCCGCGCGGCGCGGACGATCGCGTCATACGGAGCCCAGCCGGCCGCCGGATATGCGGCAGGATCGCCGCCGCTGAAGTGGGCAGGCGGAATCCGAGACGCCGGATCGGGTGCGAGCCCACTCCAGAGCACCTCGATCCGGACCGCATCCGCTCCCAGCCGGCGCAAGACATCCAGCGTTCCCGCGGGGTCTTGGAACAACTGGACCTGCGCCTCGAAGATCGAGACCAGGGGCGTGTGGCGAACCGGAGGCTTGGGCGGCGTCACGGCGCGCGAGCCGCCGCAGCCCACCAGCGCCAAAGCCGAGAGCACCGCGGCGAGCACGGCGCGGCGCGGGCTTACGAGAGTGTGCGCTGCGGGCATCAAGCCGCGCAGGGTACGGCACAGCCGGGCGGCGAACGACCGATCGCCCCTTGACCCTAAGCTTCCGCCTCGATCATGCGAAAGGTGCTCGCGCTCACGACGGTCATAGCCGTCATGGCAACCGTCGGGGTCCTCGCCGGAGCTTGCGCTGCCGCCGCGGCCGCCAGCGTATCTGCGCCCCTCGCTGACTGCAACGCCCATAACAAGCTGACCCAGCACTACTCAACGGCCGAACTGGAGCATGCGCTCAACACCATGCCCGCCGACCTCAGCGAGTACAGCGACTGCGCTCAGGTGATCCAGGACCAGCTGCTCGCGCAGCTCGGCAAGAGAAACACGAACGGGGGAGCCGGAGCGGGATCGGGTGGATCGTTCCTCCCGGTGCCTGTGATCGTCGCGATCGTCGTGCTCGCCCTGACCGCGGTCGCGCTCGGTATTCTGGCGGTGGTCCGGCGCAAGCCGCGCGCGCCGTGACCATCCGACCAGCTCAGCGGAGCGTGATATCGACTACGCGGCTATGGATCGTCCGACCCGACGGGTAGCCCCAGGCGAGCCGCACGGCCCCGCTATCGGGAAAGTGCTCACGCGCATCGAAGTATCCGCGGGCGTTGGTGACCGTGACCGCGGCGATGGTTCGGAACGGACCGTGCACCTTGGCCTGGAACTGAATCGCGACGGCCTGAGCGCCGGCGTACACGTGGGCGGGCCGCACGCAGCCCCACACCTCCAGGCGCCGTCCGCGGCGGGCGGAGGTGACCGGTAGGAACAGCGGCATCCGGTAGGCGTCGAACGTCGCCTTGGGCCGTCCTGCCGGCGACAGGAGACCGCTGGCAAAGAAGCGGGTCGCCGGGTCGTAGAGGAGATACTGCGAGTAGGAGAGGAGGCGGCGCTGGCGCCAGCTCAGGTACTCAGCCCAGTTCATGTAGTAAGCCGCCGTCGCCTGGTTGATCTTCGCGTGAGGATCAGGAGGACGCGTTCGGTAGCCGTACTCCGTGTTCCAGATCGCAAGGCGAGTTCGCGAGCCGTAGACCCGCTGGAGCCGGTCGAGCGTGCGCCCGAGCCGTGGCACCTCTGGCAGATCGGCGTAGTCGGGATCCGTGGTCCAGTTGGTCGGATCGTCGGGGCCGATCGTCGGTGTGTTGGGTGCGACACCTTGCTCATAGGGGTGATCAGCGAAACCGCTGGCATGGAACAGGGCGGGGTTCTGGGCTGCGAAGAGCCGCGAGGCGGCCGCCGTGGTCGGGCACGCGCGCGCAGCTGCTGCCGCACCGCGCAGCGCGTGATAGTGCGAGTCGACGCAATACAGCGCACGGAGGAACCGCAACGGCTTGATGCCCGAGAAGTTCCCGATCACGGTGAGCCCGCGCGGGGCTGTCTCACCGATCAGGATCGTGTCGGTGGCTGGTCCGTGACCAGTCGCTACCAGCGAGCTCCAAGCTGCGCCGAGCAACGATCGGTACATCGCGGGGGCAAGCTCAGTCCTGCTGTCGCTGGTGGCCTGTGGAGCGAGGTCGTAGCCGTAGTT
Organism: uncultured Solirubrobacteraceae bacterium; assembly: GCA_955652215.1. Next base: position 2,510 of record CATPAX010000283.1, read on the forward strand.
CGGCTCATTCCAGATCGACCAGAAGCTCACCCTGGGAAGCGTGGTCTGCGCCCGCGGCTTGTCGGCGCCGCTGTAGCGACGGCCGATCGCGGCGACGAACCGCCCGAACTCGCGCGCTGAGGGCTCCCAAATGCCGGGGGAGGTGAGCGAGCTCGTATGGGACGGGAATCCAGGTCCGGTCGCCCACACGGGCGCCGGGCCGGTGAGCGTGAAGTCGAGCTGAATGCCGTCCGCTTGGGCTGCCCGCACGACGCCGTCGTAGGGCGCCCAATTGGCCACGGGATACGCAGCAGGATTTGAACCGTCGAAGTTGGCCGGCGGGTGATGAGACCCGGCGGCGGGAGCGATCGAGTCCCAGTGCACCAGCAGGCGCACCCTGGTGACACCGAGCTGGCCAAGAATCTGAAGCGTTGCGCCGGGGTTGTTCAACATTGCGGAGTCGTCTTCGAAGATGGCCTGCTGCGAGCTGGAGGCAAGAGCCGGAGCGCTCGGAAGCGCAAGCAAGGCCGTGAAGATGGCGGAGATTGAGAGCAGGCGTGCGAGTCGGGGCATGAAAGCTCCAAACGCATCAGCGGGTCCGGAGTTGCGGCAGGGTGCCGCCTTCTACACTGGCCGTAATGCCCTCCCAGCGTACGATTAACGTCGGCGGCGTGCCGATCGGCGGCGGCGCTCCGGTCGCGGTCCAGACGATGACCAAGACCGAGACGGCGGATCTAGAGGCGACTCTCGCCCAGATCAATCGGGTCGCCGAGGCCGGGGCTGACCTGGTGCGCGTCGCGGTCCCCCGCGACCAGGACGTCGAGGCGCTGCAGACGATCGTGCGCCGCTCGCCGATCCCCGTGATCGCGGACATCCACTTCAACTACACGCTCGCGCTCAAGGCGCTCGACGCGGGCGCCCACTGCGTACGTCTGAACCCGGGGAACATCGGAGGTCCAGACAAGGTCGCCCAGGTCACGGCCAGAGCATCGGAGCTCGGGATCCCGCTGCGGATCGGGGTTAACTCAGGCTCCCTACCCAGGCACCTGCACGCCCTCGAGGACGAGAACCCGGTCGAGGCACTGGTCACCGCGGCGGCCGAGTTCGTCGAGCTGATGGAACGGCTGAAGTTCGAGAACTTCAAGGTTTCGATCAAGTCGACCAACGTTCCGAACACGATCGCCTCGAATCGTCTGCTGTCCGAGCGGATCCCGTACCCGTTGCATCTCGGGATCACCGAAGCCGGCACCAAGTGGTCGGGCTCGCTCAAGTCGGCGGTGGGCCTCGGGACGCTCCTGGCCGACGGAATCGGGGACACCATCAGGATCTCGCTGTCCACGTTTCACGCCGAGGAAGAGGTCAAGGTGGCATGGGAGATCCTGAAGGCGCTGAAGCTGCGCGAGCGTGGCCCCGTCCTGATCGCCTGCCCGACCTGCGGGCGCCTCCAGTTCGACATGGACACCGTGGTGACAGAGGTCGAGCGGCGCCTCGAGGCCTACGAAGACCCGATCGAGGTCTCGGTGCTCGGCTGCGCGGTCAACGGAATCGGCGAGGCGCGCCACGCGGATTTCGGGATCACTGGCGCCAAGGACATGGGGATGATCTATTCGCGCGGGGAGCCGCTCAAGAAAGTCCCGACCGAGCGGCTCGTCGATGAGCTGTTCGCCGAGATCGACCGCTACTACGCGGCCGGCAAGAAGGTGGTCCGCGACGAGGCAAGCGCCACCGAGGCCCGAGCCTGGCTGGCCGAGAACGAGGACGAGACCGCGATGACACCGGAGCGCCTCGCCGCGATGGAGGCCGCCGCGGCTGCTGCAGAGGACGAGGAGCACGAATCGCTCGAGCCGCTGCGGCTCGACGAGGCGCTGTCCCCAGTGGCCGGGCGTCGCTTCAGCCGCACCTGAGGACCGCCGGATCGCTTAGCGCGGGTACGCTTCGCCCGCACGTGACTCGGCTTTCGTCCTACTTCCTGCCGACCGAACGCGACCCTCCCGCCGACGCGGAGGCGATCTCGCACCAGCTGATGGTCAGAGCCGGGCTGATCCGGCAGGTGGGGTCGGGCCTCTGGACCTGGCTGCCGGCTGGATGGCGTGTGCATCAGCGAATCGTCCAGATCGTGCGCGAGGAGATGAACGCGATCGGGGGCCAGGAGATGCTGATGCCGGTGCTGCACCCCGCCGAGCCATGGCGACGAACAGGACGCTACGCCATCGATGAGGTATTCAAGCTGAAGGATCGACGGGGCGCCGACATGGTGCTGGCGATGACCCACGAGGAGATCGTCACGGTTCACGTTGCCGCCGCTGTGCGCTCGTACCGCGACCTACCGCTGATCCTCTATCACTTCCAGGTCAAGGAGCGAGATGAGCCGCGGCCGCGCGCGGGCGTTCTTCGCACCCGGGAATTCGTGATGAAGGACTCCTATTCGTTCGATCGCGACGCGGAGGCCCTCGATGCGTCCTATCAGAAGCACGTCGAGGCCTACGACCGGATGTTCGACCGTTGCGGCCTGCAGTGGTACCGGGTCGAAGCCGATGTCGGGATGATGGGAGGCTTCGGTGCACACGAGTACATGGCGCCGTGCGCTGCGGGTGAGAATGATGTCGTGCTCGCGCCGGGGTACGCCGCGAACCTGGAGGTCGCCAGTGCCGATCCTCAGCCGGTCTCGCTGCCCCCCGCGCTCGATGCCCCCGAGGACGTGCATACCCCGGGTATGACGACTGTCGACGCGGTCGCGGACGCGCTCGGCGTCCCGGCCGGCGCACTGCTCAAGGCCTATCCGGTCGTACTCGACAGCGGCGATATGAGGCTCGTGATCGTGCGTGGGGATCATCGAGTCAACGAGATCAAGCTCGCGCTCGCTCTGGGCAGCGACTTCCGGGCTGCCCGTCCCGACGAGGTTGCAGCTCGGCTCGGGCCGCCAGGATTCATCGGTCCGGTCGGCACAGAGCTGCCGATCCTCCTGGACGGGGGCATCGAGGGCGCTGGATACGTGACCGGCGCGAACCGCCCCGACACCCATCTCCGCGGGGTGCAACCGGGCCGGGACTTCCAGTTCGAGCGGGCGGACGTGCGCACAGTGCTCGCGGGAGACACGGTGGGCGGGGCTGCGGTGAGGATCGAGCGCGCGATCGAGGTCGGGAACATCTTCAAGCTGGGGACACGGTTCTCGGAGCCACTGGGCGCGACATACCTCGACGAATCCGGACGAGAGCAGCTGATCTGGATGGGGTCCTACGGATTCGGTCCCGCGCGGGCGGCTGCGGCGGCCGTCGAGCAGTACGCCGACGAACAGGGGATCTCCTGGCCGCGCTCGATGGCGCCCTTCGACGTGGAGCTCGTGGTGCTCGGACGAAACGGCAGCGAGGAGCGCGAATTGGCAGACAGGCTGTACGGAGAGCTGCGCGATGTCGGGCTGGACGTTCTCTACGACGACCGTGATGCCGGACCGGGGGAGAAGTTCACCGACGCCGAGTTGCTGGGATGCCCGGCACGCGTCACGGTTGGGCGCA
>CATPAX010000284.1 GCA_955652215.1 uncultured Solirubrobacteraceae bacterium
CACCAGGGCCCCGATCGCGGACGCGCTCATCCGGGGGTTATCGCCGCCGCCCTGACCGAAGCGATGGCGCTCGTGGCCGGACCGGACGCGCGACTGTCGACCTTCGAGGTGACCATCGTCGGCGCCGCTCCGGTCGGGGCGTTCCTGGACATCACGGCCAGACTCGACCCGTTACCCGCACGTGCCATCGGCACCGCAACTTGCGACGAAGCGCCGGTGGCAACGGCGCACGGCACCTACTTCCGTGAGGCACGCATCGAGATCGACCTGAGTGATCTCGGACCACTTGTCGCGAACTCCCATAACCCAGACAACGTCGTCGCGGTCGAGGAAGTCGCCGGTACGCCCGTCGCCCAGGTGTGCATCGGTTCACCGGTCAATTCCGGCTATCTGGACCTCGCTCTCCCGGGCGCAGTGCTCGCAGACCGTGGGGGTCAGATCGTGCACCCGGACGTTGCGGCCGCCGCGACCCCCGGCTCGCGGCAGATCCTGATGGCGATCGCAGACTCGGGCGTGTACCGCCAGCTCGTCGAAGGCGGCGTGCGGATGCTCGAACCGGTTTGCGGGCCCTGCGTCGGGATGGGCCAGGCGCCCCCGTCGATGAGCGAGAGGCCGAGCGGATCGAGATCCCCCGTGGCCCGAACATCAAGCGCCCGCCGGAGCACGCGCCGTTGCCCTAAGCCTCGAGGCAAAGGTGGCGACGGTGCAGCCCGACGACATCTCCCCGGGGACCTCGCCCCAGACGGGGTCGATTGATTTTCGTCGCTGAGTCGGACTACGACCGCGCGGAGGTCGGGCAGCTCTGGCGGTTGCCGGAGATCAAGCAGGAGCTGACCGATGGGGCAGACAGGGTCAGCGTCGAGATCGGGGACAGCGGCGAGGAGATCGCACTGACCCATGACTTCTCAGAGCACGAGCGCGAGATCCTGGTCGCCAGGCGGTCTTCTCTCGTATCTCCGAGAGGATCGGACTAACGGCGCATAACCAACAGGGCCTGGGTGGCATGCCCGATCCGGCCCTGTACATCGAACAGCTCGCTCTCCGCGATCGCCGCCGCGCCAGCCGCGATCCGCGTGCGCGAACGCAGGCAGATCCACTCACCCTCTGGCTGGCGCTCGATGTACAGAGTCAGGTCTGGGTTGACGAACATGTACTCATCCCACGACAGCGTCGAGCTGACCCCGTTGCCGAAGTCAGCGGCAGCTGCGAGCCGTTGTAGCGGTGAGGGCTCCTCGCCATCCACGATCGGGACGCGCAGCCGAAACCACGCCGTGCTCGGTCCGCCGCCGAAAGAGCTGCTGACGAAGCGGATCTCGACAGCGTCGGGAGCGAACATCGGGCGGTAGGGCGTGGCCAGCTCGCTCTCCCGTCCCAGCTCGGGTCCGGGCGGCGTGGGCGCACCGTCGGGGAGAGCGGCATCGACCTCGGCTGGCCGGACCTGGAGCGCACGCGCTCTGACGACCTCGACTCCACTTGCGGTGAGCGACGCCTCCAGCAGCCTGACCCGCTTGCCGGGCCTGACCACCTCGGCCTGGACTTCGAGCTCGCCGATCGGAACAGGGCGCACGAACTCGTAGGTGACGCGAACCAGTCCAAGCTCGGGGGCTGGGTCGAGACGTTCGAGCTCTCCAATCAGCAGGGCCGCCGGTGCGCCGCCATGCTGCGCGTCTCGATCCCATGGCCCGCGAGCGAACTCGCTGGCACGGAGCCGCTCGCCGGCACGTGCGAACACCGCTTCAGCCATGGCGGAACACCGTATCGCCCGCGGGCCTACCGTCGTCGGTCGCCCGCCCCACGGCGGTAGACCCGCGGCTACACTGCCAACCAATGCCCGAAGACTTCACAACGCCACGCGACGAAGCCACCTTCACCGTCAAAGCCGGCCTTGCCGAGATGCTCAAGGGCGGAGTGATCATGGACGTCGTCACCCCTGAACAGGCGAAGATCGCCGAGGACGCGGGAGCGGCAGCAGTTATGGCGCTAGAGCGTGTTCCCGCCGACATTCGCCGCGATGGCGGCGTCGCTCGGATGTCCGATCCAGAGATGATCCAGGGGATCCAGGAGGCCGTGAGCATTCCCGTGATGGCCAAAGCGCGAATCGGGCATTTCGCCGAGGCACAGGTCCTCGAAGCGCTCGAGGTCGACTACGTGGACGAGTCCGAGGTGCTGACCCCGGCCGACGAGGCCAATCACATCGACAAGTGGGCGTTCAAGGTCCCGTTCGTGTGTGGGGCCACAAATCTCGGTGAGGCGCTGCGCCGCATCGGCGAGGGTGCCGCGATGATCCGCTCCAAGGGCGAGGCGGGCACCGGCGACATCGTCCAGGCGGTTCGCCATCTGCGCATGATCTGGGGTGAGATCCGCAGGTTGACAATCCTCGAGGATGCTGAGCTCGCCACCGCGGCAAAGGAGCTGCAGGCACCGCTTGCGCTCGTCCGGCAGGTTGCGGGCGACGGCAGGCTCCCGGTGGTGCTCTTCTGTGCCGGTGGAATCGCGACGCCCGCTGATGCCTCGCTCGTGATGCAGCTGGGCGCTGAGGGAGTGTTCGTCGGGTCTGGGATCTTCAAGTCCGAGGATCCGGAGCGGCGCGCTCGCGCGATCGTCGAGGCTACAACTCACTTTCGCGATCCGGCTCGGGTGGCCACCGCATCTGCCGGTCTCGGTCAGGCTATGACGAGCATCGAGACCTCCAAGCTCGAAACCGAGCAGCTGCTGGCGCCTCGCGGCTGGTGAGCGGCGGCTTCGGACGCCGTCCGCCGTGTCGAAGGTTGTAGGAGTCCTCGCCCTCCAGGGCGATTTCGAAGCTCACGCCAAGGCCCTTCGCTCGCTCGGTGCCGAGCCGCGCGAAGTTCGCGTGCCAGCCGACCTCGAGCAGCTCGACGCACTGATCATCCCCGGCGGAGAGTCGACCGTGATGACGCTCGGCATCGAGCGCGAGGGTTTGGCTGAGCCGCTGCGTGCGCTGGTGGAAGCGGGCACGCCGGTGCTCGGCACCTGCGCCGGGATGATCATGCTCGGTCGTGAGCATCTGGGCGTCCTCGACATCACGACCTCGCGTAATGCGTTCGGGCGCCAGCTGCGCTCGTTCGAGACTGACCTGGAGCTCAAGGGCGTGCCAGGCGGGCCCGTTCACGCCGTGTTCATCCGTGCTCCTTGGGTGGCAGAGCACGGACCACGGGTGGAGGTGCTGGGCACTGTGGACGACCATCCGGTCGCGATCAGGCAGGGCCGGATCCTGGCGGTGTCGTTCCATCCCGAGCTCACGGGCGAGACGCGGCTGCACGAGCTGCTGCTCGCGATGAACGGCGAGCGCTAAGCGCTAGGACAGTCCGGCTGGCTCGCGCTGGCGCGTGGTGTAGTCCAGGAGCTCGCGCTCGAACGCTTCCCAATCGAACAGCTGCGTGCCGCCCGGATCATGCGGCTCCCCGGAGGGGCCCGCGTTCGCCGTCCGCACTCGTTCGCGGCCGTCGGCTGCGCGCGACAGCCACGCTCCGAGCGCGGCCGTACCGATTCCGGTACCAAACAGGATCGTCGCGATCCGGAGGTGCCCGGTCATCCAAGCCGCTGCGCCTACTGCGTAAAGCGCCAGCGAGCCCATCACCAGCTTCTGAGGCTCAGAGGCCGCGCTGAAGCGCGCGGGAGCCTTCGCTAGCACGCTCGCGAAGATCAGTGCCGCCAGCCCGGCGGCTGCCACCAGCTTCCAAGGCTCGGGGAGCACGATCATGGCCTACCCCCGTCATCGGCACCTGAGCGTCGAAGCTAAACCCCTCTATACGACCAAGCCGTGACGCATCGTGTTCTCGCTCACGGCGCGCGGCTCGACGAAGTGGCGCAGATAGTCTGGGCCGCCGGCCTTGCTGCCGGTTCCTGAGAGGCGATTGCCCCCGAACGGCTGGCGTCCCACCATCGCGCCGGTGATCCCGCGGTTTACGTACAGGTTTCCGACGGGGGTCCGCCGGCGGACGTACCGCACCGTCGCGGGATCACGCGCGAACAAGCCACCGGTGAGGGCGAACCGCAGTCCGTCCACCACGTCGCACGCATGGGCGATGTCCTTGACGCGCTCGATCGCCAGCAGAGGGCCAAAGATCTCCTCAGAGAGCACCGGCGAGTCGGACGGGAGGTCGGTGGCAATCGTCGGCGGGTAGAACCATCCGCGCTCAGGGACTTCCTGTACCTGGGCGGCAACCCGCCCAGCGCTCGAGGCGAGCGCCGCATATCGGGCGACCCGCTCCTGGGCGGACGCTTCGATCACCGGAGGCACCTCGGTCGCGAGCTCGCTGGCCTGCCCGACCACCAGCACCCGGACCGCACCGGACACGCGCTCGATCAGTTGATCGGCGATGGCTTCGTGGACCAGGACGCGGGCAGCCGCCGAGCACTTCTGGCCCGCATAGCCGAAGGCGGAGGACACAATCGCCGGGACGGCCTCGTCGAGATCGGCGTCGGCGTCGACGATCACGCAGTTCTTACCGCCAAGCTCAGCCACGACGCGCTTGATCTGGCGCTGCCCATCTCTCATCTCGCCGGCGGCGCGCACGATCTCGAGCCCGACTGGAAGCGATCCCGTGAACGCGATCGTCGCCACGTCGGAGTGGCGCACGAGCGCCGCGCCGGCCTCGCCCTCGCCCGGGAGAAGCGCAAGCGCGTCCGCGGGCACGCCGCCGGCTCGCAGCGCCTCGACGACCATCAGCGCGCACGCGGGCGATTGCTCAGCCGGCTTGAGCACCACGGTGTTCCCGGTGGCGAGCGCCCCGGCAGTCATGCCGCACGGGATCGCCATCGGGAAATTCCACGGCGAGATGACCGCTGTCACGCCGCGCGGGAAGTAGTCGAGCTCGTTGCGCTCGCCCGGAACCTGGAGAAGCTCCGCGCCCCGGTCCAGCTCGAGCGCTCCGCGGGCGTAATACTCGAGAAAGTCGATCGCCTCACAGACATCGGCGTCCGCCTCTCGCCATGGCTTAGCACACTCGCGGAC
>CATPAX010000285.1 GCA_955652215.1 uncultured Solirubrobacteraceae bacterium
ATTGTGCTCTGCTTCTTGGTCTCGTTTGCGCTTTCGCGCAGCAGCGGGTTCATGGGGCTCCGCCTCAAGTCGATCAAGGATCCCGTCGACGGCACACTGCACGTGGTCAGCGCGAGCATTCCACCGTGGAACGCGTCGTCCTCGAACTACAGCCTCACCGGCGTCATCCAGGCGCCCGGGCTTCCCGCGACGACGGTCAAGCGCGGCGGCCTGGCGTCCACCTCCAAGTGGCCGCAGCCGGGCCAAGACCTGCCGGTGACAGTTTCCCGTGCCAACCCGACCAAGTTCATCATTCGTTGGGATGAGGTCGACAGCAGCTCGGCCCAGGGGACGCGCTTGGCCGACCAGCTCGCGCGGTCGATCAACCAGGGTCAGGCAGGCGCAGCCGGCTCGGCGTCCAACTCCTCGAGCGTTGTGATCGATGCCCGTAGTGATCCCGCGCTCCGCCAGCAGGTCTTGGGAATGCTCGAGGGGCAGGGGGTCGACGTCGACCAGCTCCGCACTGCCGGCGCCGGTGGCCCGGCCGCCGCCAGCGGCAGCGCTGTCGCTGATGACGTAGAGCTGCTCGAGAAGCTGAGCGAGCTGCACGAGAAGGGCGCGCTGACCGACCAGGAGTTCGCCGAGCAGAAGGCCAAGATCCTCGGATCGGGAGCCTGACGACGGGAAGCCACAGCAGCGATGAGCCTTCCTCAGCCAAGTGGACGGACGATCGTCGGGGTCGCTCTGATGCTGTTCTCCTCAGTCTTGATGGGAGTCGGCATCCACCACCTGATCGCCACCGGGACTTGTTCGTCCAACGGCTATAGCCAGTACGGGCCGGTTCAGACCTGTCCAGCCGGTACGAGCGCATGGTTCTTCTTCGTGTTCGGGGGAGTGATCGGCAATGTGATCGGGACATTCGTCGCCGGCAGTCCAAGTTTGATCTTCGCGACGCTGTTCCCGGCGATCGGCCTCGGAGCGCTGACGCTCAACTTCGACACGCACGCGGCCTCATCTGCCAAGACGTTCGGCCTGCTGTTCGGCGGCGGCTTTCTCCTGGCCGGCGTGATCTCTGCCGGCGCGCTCTTGGGATCGGCCCTGCGCGGAGCGGGGCGTCCGCAACGCGGCCGGACTGCACGGGCGGGTCGGCGTGCGGGGACGGGGGGGACTTCACAACCGGCGAGCGTTACGACGACTGCGTCAAACTGGACAGTGCCCTCGCCCTCGCCCTCGTTCTCGTCCTCACCGCTGCCCTCGCCGCCGTCCGCAGGCCAAGCGTCGAGTCAGTCATACGGGGTCCTGGATCAGATCTCCCGGCTGTCGGACCTGCACACGTCCGGGGTGCTGACCGACGCTGAGTTCGAATCCGAGAAGACCAAGCTGCTCAATCGGATGTAGAGATGAAGCTGCTCATCGCACTCGTCGCATGGATCGCCGCTCTGGCCGGTGCGGCCGAGCTCTCGAGCGCGGTCGCCGCTAAGTACGAGAGCTCAGAATCGAGTGCCGTGAGCGCAGGCTCGAACGGGGGGAACGCGGGCGCGGCTCCCTTCGATCCCAGCTCGGTGAAGGCCGCCGACCGGCTGTCGCTGTTCAAGCCGGCGAATCTCGGCAAAGCACTGAAAATCGCCCGGGCCCACTTCCCACGCGATAGCCAGCTCAACGACGCCACCATTTACCCCGGATATCTCGTCCTCATGTTCGTCAGCGCAGGTAACGACAGCGAAGTGCAAATCGACGCAAACGGGGCGTACAACGGTCCCACATCGGCGGGCAGCTCCGGACAGCCCTCCTTCTCGATCAAGCAGCTGAACGCCGGCACCCCCTCAAAGCTCGTGAAGGAGATCGCGGCCTCGGCCCATGTCCGGGAATCAGGGTTCAACTACATGATCCTGTCGGCGAATACGGGTAGCGGCCTCAAGTGGCTGATCTATCCGATACACACTGGTGCGGTCCAGTACTACCAGGCGTCGGTCACCGGACGTGACCTCGTCGCCTGGACCGCCAACGGGCCACGCCCGCTGCGCTGACACGACCCCGCAGGCAGGCCGAGCTTTTCCGCACGCCGGCCACGCCCGCTGCGCTGACACGACCCCGCAGGCAGGCCGAGCTTTCCGCACGCCGGCCACGCCCACCGTTCCTAGGAGGGACCAGAACCCCGTGGAGCGCCCCGTGCCAGCCAGAACCCGGCGAACTGCCGCAGGAGCGGGTCCTGCGCTCTAGCGACGCGAACCATGTGCGCCCACGCAAGCCCGATCAGGCCGGTGGTCCCCGGTCGGCGGGCAAGAATCACCGCCTGGCCGGCGGCCGCAAGCGGAGCGCTGAAAGGACTCCCGACGGCATCGGCGAGCGCCTTCAGCCCAGGGGGAGGCGTCCTGCTCGCGTACATGATCACCACGTCGCCTGAGGCGAGCGCTCCAAGCAGCTGATCGTCGCTCAGCACGCTCTCGTCGCGCAAGACCCGCGCCGAGAAGTGCGGCCCGCTGGTCGGGGGTTTCGAGTCATAGACCGGTCGAGACTGGCCCGGCCGCAGGAGCCCGGACCCCTGGTCGGCAAATGCCTGACCGGGACCGATCGCTCCGCCGGAGATACCAGCCTGGTCCCGTCCGGCGAAGAACCCCGATAGCAGCGCGATAAGCCCCACCGAGAGCGCCAGTGAGGCGAGCACGATCGCGACCCGCTCCAGCGCCGTGTGGGCGAGCTTCACTCCGCGGCGCGCAGCGCGCGCTGCCGAGGCTTTCGCCGGCGACCGCCGTTTCCTGTCGCACTGGACGCCCGGGCCGCGCTGACGGTCTCGTCGATCGAGGCGCGCAATGAGTCCGCGAGCGCTTCGACATCGGCGAGTGCGTCAAAGTCCGTGACGAGGCCGAAGTTGAGCTGGCCGTTATAGCTGAGGATCGCGATGCCGAGTGCGGTGTTCTCAGCCAGAGGGACCATCGGGAACATCGTGTCGAGCTCTCGCCCAAGCATGTAGAGCGGATGCTGAGGGCCGGGAATGTTGGTCACGACGAGGTTGAACATCCGCTGTCGCGCCTGGAGCCTCGCAGCCTGGGCCATGATCGTCGGCGGGGCAAAGCCGGTAAGACGCGTGAGCACCTGGGCGCCGACCGCCTGTCCAGAGTCTTTGACCGACTCCATCGCCTGACTGACCGTAACCAGGCGCTCGAGCGGATCCGTCAGCCCGACGGGAAGCGGCGCCCACATTGCCGCGACCCGGTTGCCGAGGGCTCCGCGCTCGATGTCGGCGCGCACCGACACCGGGACCATCGCCCGCAACTCGACCCCGTCGGTGTCGTGGCCGTGCAGGCGCATGTAGCGCCCGAGGCCACCCGCCACGACCGCAAGGACGACGTCGTTGACAGTGCCGCCCAGCGCGTTCTTGACCGCCTTGAACTCGTCCAAGTTACCCTCGACCCAAGTGAACCGACGGTGCGGACCGATCCGGACGTTGAACGGGCTCGACGGAGCGACTTGAAGCCCTGCCGACGCCATCGCCCGCACGCCGGCAAAGCCCTCAAGCGCTCGGTTCGCCACACTCCACGGGCCGCGGATCGCCGCGCGGACGCCCCGGACGATTTCAGCGGGGACTGTGATCCGCTCCAGGAGCGCGTCGGCGAGCAGCTGCGCGTCGGTCGGAACGGGGGCGGGGACCCATTCATGCTCCGGTGGCGCGACCGGCATCGGGTCAGGTGAGGTGTCGAACAGCACCGTCGCGATGTCCACTCCGGACACCCCGTCGACAAGCGCATGATGCGTCTTCGAAAGGACGGCAAACCGGTCATCCTCGAGCGCCTCGACGAGCCACAGCTCCCACAGCGGTCTCGTCCGATCGAGCTGCTGCGAGAACACTCTGCCAGCTAGGCGTTTGAGCTGCTCCTCGCCGCAAGGGCGCGGCAATGCCGTGTGCCGGACGTGGTAGCGCAGCTGGAAATGCGGGTCATCGACCCACACCGGGCGGCCTTGGTTGAGGGGAACGAACGCGAGGCGCTGGCGGTAGCGGGGGACAAGATGCAGCCGTGAGTCGATGTGCGCGAGGAGCTCGTCGTACGCGGGGGCGGCACCCTTGAATACCGCGCAACCCGCGACGTGCATGTGCGATGAGTCGCGCTCGAGGTGCAGGAACGAGGCGTCGAGCCCGGTCAACCGGTGTGGGGTCGCCACGGCGTGAGATTCTTGCAGGCTCGACCTCGGCGATTGCGTGTGATACTCGCCGGAGTCGTTCGTAGTCTCAGTAGCGATGAGCCTGATCCGTCAGAACCGCCGTCTATCAGCGCTTGTTCTCACGCTGGCGGCACTCGGTGGCCTCGTTGCGTGGCGGCTGTCGGGGACAGCGCAGGCCCACCGCGCCCATCACGTAGCACCGAGGGCGCTCGCCGACGTTCGGCGGGGGCAGACGCCGCACTTCCGCACCCTGCGACCTGGCCCGATACGGGTCCAGCCGGGAGGACGGATGCGCAGCACCGCGTGCTTCGTGATCAAGGCTGGATTCGACGGCAGTCCCGTTCTCATCCTGCCCGTGGACTCGCCTCGGCCCGCGCTCGCGGATTGCCGACCTGTCTGTGTGGATGGGTCGCCGAATGGACGCACACTCGAGGTCTTCGGCGGCAACGTCCACGAAGTCCTTCCGGCGGAGCTCTGGCACCACGTCGTGCCCTGCGGGTCAGTGCGGCTGCCGCCGGGCTACGCCTTGCCTCTCGGGCACTGACGCGCGACCCGCCAAGCGTTCTCGAGCGGGTGGAGTCCGCCAGGCCTCGTCCAAACCCGAACTCGGGGAGCTAAGCGTGACCGGCCGGGGAAACCTACTCAGAGTGTGACAAAACTCACACTCTGACCGCCCGATCACGAATACCTTCGGTTCTCGTATTCGGCCTGCCGAATCGTTCTCGCCAGGCGCGAGGGCGAGCGGGGGAACCATTGCCACGCACCCGAGCTGGGTGCATGGCCGGGGCGAATCGGCTGCCCGGTAAACCCGGTCCAACGCCGTAGCGCCGCAGCGACGGACCCATCAGGGTGCCGTCGAAGCGCCGCGAGTCCGTCAGCTAACCCCGTAGGCGCCAGCCGGCAATCGACAGGAGGCTCCTACAAATGGACGCTCACGCTAACCATGCGTGACCGACGCCGAGCAACGGTGGCGGTCGGCGCATTGATGGTCGCTTTACCAGCCACAGGCGCGCTGACACCTGCTCAGTCGCTCGCGGACGGGACCTCGCAAGCTTCAAATTCTCAGCCTGCAGTGCCTTTTTCGCTTCAGGCCCGGCAGATCGTCTCCGGCCATCGCGTCGTCGCCACTGGAGTCACTCCCGCCGCGCAGGCCACGCCTGGTTCACCAACCACTCAGGGTTTGGAGCTGCAGTTCGCCCACAGCGGCAGCTCCTCGTGGCAGACGCTTTCCTCGACGACATCCACCCCTGGGGCCCGCTTCACGCTCAGCGCTCGCCTGACGATGACGGGGGTCCTTCGCGTGATTGAGGCGATATCTGGACTCACTCCGGTGGATCAGGCCGGCGTCGCCTCTAGTGCAACCCAGCGGGTCGTCGTACGCGCGACGCTGACCATCCGCCAAGGCTCATTGGATGTTCTCGGAGGCTCCACGGTCGTGCTTCACGGCCACCTTCATCCCGGTCTCCGGGGACGCCGCGTGTTACTGCAGGCGCGTGCGGGCCGAGGCTGGCGCACGCTGGCAGGCGGCCGCACGACTGCCCGGGGCTCCTTCGCGATCCGGTATCTCGCCGGCTCGCTGGTCCAGCAGCAGCTGCGGGTCAAGTTCTCGGGCGATCGGCTGAATGCCCGGGCCGCGGCGCGCGCCGGAAGCCTGGCCGTGTACCGCCAGAGCGTCGCGTCCTGGTACTACGACGGCGGGTCGACCGCGTGTGGCTTTCACGCTTTCTACGGTGTCGCCAGCAGGTCGCTGCCGTGTGGCGCCAAGGTCCGGTTTCGCATGGGCTCGCGCGCGGTCACCGCGGTGGTTGATGACCGCGGGCCTTATGTGGGAGGCCGCGACTGGGATCTCAACCAGAACACAGCAGCGGCCCTCGGGCTGATCGGAGTCCAGACCGTCTGGTCGACGCTGTAACGAGAGCCGCTCGAGATGGGGGAAGGGCGTCTGGCCCTTCTCCTAGTCTCGGGCAGATGGGCGAGCGGTGCGTCGCGCACATCGACATGGACGCGTTCTATGTGGCGGTCGAGCTGCGGCGTCGCCCGCAGCTGCGTGGGTTACCGGTGATCGTCGCCGGGAGCGGCCCGCGCGCGGTCGTCACGACGGCTTCCTATGAAGCCCGCCGCTTCGGGGTTGGCTCGGCGATCCCCGCCGCCCGCGCGCGACGGCTGTGCCCGAAGGGGGTGTTCCTGGAGCCCGATTTTGCCTACTACCGGGAGGCCTCCCGGGCCGTGATGGCGAGCGTCCGCTCGCATGTGGAGACAGTCGAGGTGGTCGGACTTGACGAGGCTTACCTGGAGCTCACCGGCTTGGCGGAGCCCGCCGAGTCGATGCGCCGGATGCGCTCCGAGGTCGAGGCTGCCACCGGCCTCAGCTGCTCGATCGGGATCGGCCCCAGCAAACTGGTCGCCAAGGTCGCCTCTGACGCCGAGAAGCCGCGGGGGTTCGTCATGCTCACCCGCGAGGAGGCGTGCGCACGGTTCGC
>CATPAX010000286.1 GCA_955652215.1 uncultured Solirubrobacteraceae bacterium
CCGATCCAGACCGCGACCACGGTCAAGGTCAACGGCAGCGGAATGCTGACCACTGATGGCCCCTTCGCCGACACCAAGGAGTTCTTCGGCGGGTTCTATCTGCTCGAAGCCGAGAACCTGGACGCGGCACTATCCGTTGCCTCGCGCGTTCCAGCCGCCCGGCTGGGCGGCTCGGTGGAGGTCCGCCCGATCGTGGAGCAGCCGAGCTGATCGAGCAGGTCTTTCGCGACGAGTGGGGTCGGATCCTCGCTCACCTGGTCGGCTTCCTCGGCGACTTCGATCTCGCCGAGGAGGCCGCCCAGGACGCGTTTGCGATCGCAGCAACGCGGTGGCCGCGCGACGGGACTCCCACAAATCCGCGTGCCTGGCTGATCGCGACCGCGCGCAACCGCGCGATCGACCGGCTGCGTCGCGAGCGCATGTTTGCCGAGAAGGCCGCTTTGCTCCTCACGCCAGAGGCAATGACCGACGAGCCGGGCGAGACGATGAGCATTCCCGACGAACGACTCGAGCTGATCTTCACCTGCTGTCATCCGGCGCTCGCGATGGAGGCGCAGGTCGCGTTGACCCTACGCGCGCTCGGAGGCCTCAGCACGGAGGAGATCGCGTCCGCGTTCCTCGTCTCACCGGAGACGATGAAGCGGCGCCTTTCGCGTGCCAAGTCGAAGATCAAGGCGGCCGGGATCCCGTTCGCGGTTCCTGCGGATCACCTGCTCTCCGACCGTCTCGAGGCCGTGCTGGCGGTTGTCTATCTGATCTTCAACGAGGGCTACGGCGGCCGCATCGACCTGGCCGCCGAGGCGATCGCACTCGGCCGCGTGCTCTGCGCGTTGATGCCTGACGAGTCCGAGGTCCGTGGCCTGCTTGCACTGATGCTCCTACATCACGCGCGGCGGGCAGCCAGGTTCGTGGGCGGAACTGTTGTGCTGCTTGAAGACCAGGACAGGTCGCTGTGGGACCGAGCTCAGCTCGAGGCGGGGCGAGCCGAGCTCGACCGCGCTTTCGCCCTGCATGGCCGCGGGTCATACGCGATCCAGGCGGCAATCGCCTCCCTCCAGCTCGAGGAGAAGGTGGACTGGTCGGAGATCAGCGCTCTCTACGAGGAGCTCGCGCGCCGCTCCCGCTCGCCGGTGGTCGAGCTCAATCGCGCCGTCGCGATCGCGCAGGCCGGGTCAACCGGTGCGGCCTTGGAGCTGGTAGAGAGCCTGGACCTCGCGGAATACAGGTATCTCCACTCGACCCGCGCAGAGCTGCTTCGGAGGCTCGGTCGCACCGAGGAGGCCCGAGCGGCTTATCGCCGCGCCCTGGAGCTGACTGCCGAGGGTCCCGAGCAGCGATTCTTAGCGCAGCGGCTCGAGCAGCTCTGATCGCAACGCTAGGCTCTGAGGAAGTCGCAAGTCTGACCGCGACGGTCACGCTAATCAAGAAGGAGCAACGCAGATGGGATTCCTAGACAAGGCAAAGGCAGCAGCAGAGCAAGCGGCGGTTAAGGCCAAGGAGGGCGTAGAGGAAGTTCAGGCCAAGCGCGAGCTTTCCCAGGCTTACGGGGATCTCGGACGCGCTGCATACCGGCTGATAGGCTCCGGCGAGATCTCCCACCCTGAGCTCCTCCCGCTCGCTGAGCGCGTGTCGCAGCTCGACTCGCCAACGAATGGCGGAGCGGGTCCGGACGCCCAGTACGCGGTGCCGCAGACCCCGGCCTAGCCAGCAGAGCGCGCGAGAACCGGCAACGGCCGGAGGTCTGGCTGCACCCAACCGGATCGCGACGCCGGATCGGACAGCGTGGTACTGCTGTAATGCTTGGCGACCAACTGCCTGTCGAGCAGCCCTTCGTTGCGCGCGAGGAACGCGTCGAAGGTTGCGGCATCGCCGCAGGTCATATGCACCGCCACCAGCCGAACCCAGCTGAGCGTCATGGTGTGGTGGTAGCGATCCGGCGTACCGTGTGCGCTGGCCAGATGCCGTATTGCTGCCGCCATCAGGCGCTCCGCGGTTCCGAGGTCCGCGATCCGTAGATAGCGCCAGGCAAGCTCGAGATGCTCCCGGTGTCCGAACCTGTCGCGACGCTCGAGGACGGCTTCCAGTTCCTGCTCGTAAGTCAGACGCTCCATCTGACAAGCGTACGCAAACGGGACGAGCGGACAAGCGTGAGCGCTCGGCAGCTGTGCTCGAGCCGGACTCTATGCCTCAGTCAGGTAGTGCCGGCCACCCGCGGAGTCGATCCAGACGCGCATCACCCGTCCGCTACGAGGATCCCGGAAACGCTCGTCAGTGGGCGCCCAGCCGGGCTCCGGCGCATCGGCATCGCCATGGCCACGCCCCCTTCGCGGGCGGGCCGACTTCTCGAGGGGGCTCGCCGGCGGAGGCAGATCGGCCATCACTGCCGCTGCGTGCTCGTGCGTCTTTGCTTCGGCGATTGCGGCGATCCGGCGCTCCAGCTCGTCGACCTCGAGCCGGCCCTCGGCAGCATGGCGAGCCAGCCTCTCGAACAGCAGCTCGCGGTCGGCGTCGCTGAGTCGCACGTCCCGGGCTAAGAAACGCGCTCGGCCTTCACCGCTGTCCCGTAGGCGACGATCTCCGTGAACTGCTGACCGATCTCGGAGGAATCGAATCGCACGGCGACGACCGCATCCGCGCCGAGCAGACGGGCGTTGTCGACCATCCGATCGATCGCGTGACGCCGGGAGTCTTCGAGCAGCTGGGTGTACTCGGGAATCTCGCCTCGCCGTAGCCCCTTGAACGAGGCGGCCACCCCGCCTGTGAAGCCCATGCTTCGCACGACGAGGCCGTAACACACGCCGAGCGATTCGCCGATCGTCCATCCCGATAGCTCCAGCGCGGTTGTCATCGGAAGGGCGGCCTGGTCCGGCATCGACGCAACTGTAGTCCTTGTGGGCGGCTGTCGATACGCCCTGTGAACGGCGCTCGGTACCGTTGCGACTCCATGCTCCGGCTCCCCTCACGACTCTATCCCCTGATCGCCGTGTGTCTGTGCGTCGCAGCATGCGGCGGCAGCTCGTCGAATAGCACCTCGACGACGAGCGCGACGAGCACGTCAGCCCCCACGACCAGCACCACGTCGGCCACAACGACGACCGCCTCCAAGACTGTCCTTGGATACGAGAAGATGCCGATCGAGCTGGGCCCCGACCTGACGACTCCGAGCACCACGGGAACCGGCACGGAAGACGGCATCACGTGCGCGCCGATCGAACAGCTCGCCTACCACATCCACGCCCACCTGGCGGTCTATGTGAACGGCTCGCTGCGATCGCTTCCGGCCGGGATCGGCATCCCCGGCTCAACGCAAATCCCCTACGGCGGCGGGGTCATAGCGTACGCCGGACAGTGCATCTACTGGCTGCACACGCACACCAACGATGGGGTCATCCACATCGAGTCGCCCACCGCGCGCATCTACACGCTCGGCGACTTCTTCGACGAGTGGCACCAGCCACTCAGCTCCAGCCAGGTCGCCAGTGCCAAGGGCCGGGTGACGGCGATCGTAGACGGCAAGGTCTGGAGCGGGAACCCGCGGGCGATTCCCCTCCAGCCGCACTCGGGCATCCAACTCGACGTCGGCTCACCGGGCGTCCCGTTCCAGCCCGTGTCCTGGGCGCTTTCAGACCTCTAAGAGCGCACTCCGGACTGGGCGTTTATCCCGATGTCCAGTCGGCCCGGTCGTTTCCTGTACCTCAGGCCATGGCTGGGGGTGGTGGCGCTGGCGAACATCCTGGCTAAACCGGGGAAGTGCGTGAAACCCGGTCCTTTCAGGAATACAAGGAGACGAGCTTGCCTCTGCCATACCCCACTTGGCTCAGCCCTGGTGATAACGCCTGGCAGCTGACCGCCGCAACTCTGGTCGGCCTGATGAGCGTCCCCGGCCTGGTCGTGCTCTACGGCGGCGTCATGCAGAAGCGCTGGTCGGTCAACAGCATGATGCTGACGTTTGCCGCGTTCGCGATCGTGCTGGTCGTTTGGGTGCTGTGGGGATTCAAGATGGCATTCGGGCATCCAATCGGCTCAGGGACGGGGTTCTTCTCGACCTTCATCGGGATCCCCGGATCGATCCTCGGCGCTGGCCAGGAGGAGGGCCGAGCGAGCATCCCGCTACTGAGCGGGGGCATGCCTGCATTCAGGTTCCCGCAGTCCTCGCTCGCCTACTTCCAGTTCGTATTCGCCGCGATCACGCCGATCCTGATGCTCGGCTCGGTCCTCGGCCGCGTGAACTTCAAGGGCTGGATTCCGTTCGTGGCGCTGTGGTCGACATTCATCTACTCGATCAACGCGTTCCTGATCTGGGGCGGCGGCTGGTTCGCCCACATGGGCGCGATCGACTACTCGGGCGGCTACGTGATCCATCTCTCAGCAGGCGTTTCGGGATTCGTCGCGGCGGCCGTGATCGGTCCGCGACTTCAGCGCGACCGCGAAATCGACGCCCCTAACAACGTCGCGATGGTCGCGGTCGGCGCCGGGCTTCTGTGGCTTGGCTGGAACGGCTTCAACGGCGGAGATCCCTACTTCGCGGGAGCGAACGCCTCGGCAGCTGTGCTCAACACGAACCTCTGCACGGCGGTGGCATTCCTGATCTGGGTCGGGTGGGACTACCTCACCGGCCGGAAGCCTGGGTTGATCTCGGGAGTCAACGGGATGATCACCGGCCTGGTGGCGATCACCCCGGCAGCCGGCTACGTCAACGGGTGGGGAGCGATCGCACTTGGGGTGATCGCCTCGAGCATCGTCTACTTCGCGCTGAACTACCTGAGCCGGCTACGGCCGTTTCGAAAGGTCGACGACACGCTCGGAGTGGTGTACACCCACGGGTTCGCCGGCCTCGCGGGTGGCCTGCTGGTGGGGGTGTTCGCGGATCCGGCGATGCTGGTCTACCCCGGCCACGGCAAGGTGCCAGGATTCTCGGCAGTCGGTCTGCTCCACGGCAACTGGACGCTGCTGAAATGGCAGTTCCTGGCCGCGATCTGGGTGATCCTCTTCTCGGGCGCCGGAACGTTCCTGCTGCTGAAGCTGGTCGGCGTGTTCGTGCCGATGCGTATGGCCGAGAAGAACATGGAGATCGGCGACACCGCCGAGCACGGTCACGAGGTCTATCCGTCGGACGTCCCGTCGCTGGGCTTCCCCGGAGGACTGCCCGGGATCGGGCACGGGGCACCGAGCGCCCCGGCGCCTACTGCGGCCCCGACGACGGCCTGAGCTACTTCTCCCGTCCGATCAGGCGAGCGCCTCTCCCGAGCGCCCGCTTGATCGGACCGGGAGAGCTCGGTTGGGTGCGCAGCCACTCGTCGCGGGCGGGGAGCTTCCCCGCCTGGCGTGCCGCCATGACGCAGGCGGTGTGGGCGTGGCGCCGGCCAGTGGACGACCCCTCGGGCAGGAGCAGCATGTGCTCGCTGAGCGAGGGGAGCTGGCGGCCGCAGAGCGGGCACGTGTACGTAGCGGGCTTGCGGTTCTGGGCGCGGCGCACGTTCCACCAGCGCGCCGGCGGGAGCTGGCGCTGACCCATCTGTCCAAGGATCGCAGCTGTGACCGACGCGAACGCTATCGTCGCCCCGATGGACCAGCGCAACGAACGAGTCCTGGTCGAGACAGATCGCTACCGGATCACCGGGCTACTGCATCTCCCGCGCGAGGGATACCGCAGTCGCCTGACCGACTACCTGAACTCCACCGAGCGGGCTTTCCTCGCGCTCACGGATGTGGAGATCGCGCGGATCGACGGGGCTGCGCCTGCCGAGCACCGGCAATTCTTGGCTGTCTCGCTGAGCCGCGTCGTGATGGTCTTCCCGGAGGATTCCGAGCAGGAATCCGGGTAGTCCGTAGGGAGGCGCCGTTACCAGCGCCCACCTCCGAGGTATCGTTAGGGCGACGATGGCCACAAGGCAAGTGGATCAATTAGAAGGTCTCAAGCGCAGCGAGGTGCTGCGAGCCTCGCCGAGGATGTTCGACTCGGAGTTGCTCGAGCGGTTCTCGCGCGTCCACCCTGCGGTGCCGCCGATCCTTTTCGGCCCGGTGATCGTTCTCGCGCTGGTCGAGGGATTCGTCCATGGCGCCGGGTGGAGCACTCCAGCGTGGATCGCCGGCGGCTATCTCTTCTGGACGCTAACCGAGTATTGGCTTCACCGCATCGTGTTCCACTTCGAGCCCGAGAAGGGAATCGGAGCGAAGCTTCATTGGATCATCCACGGCGTCCACCACGATCACCCGAACGATCCGATGCGCCTGGTGATGCCCCCGTCGGTGAGCGTGCCGCTTGCGGCGCTGTTCGTGTGGGGCTTCTACTTGGTGATCGGCAGCCCGGGATTCATGCCGTTCGCCGCCGGCTTCCTGGGCGGCTACCTCTTCTACGACATGCTGCATTACCACGTGCACCATCATCGGCCCAAGACCGCGCTCGGCAAGCGCCTCCGCGAGCTCCACATGCGCCACCACTTCCAGAATCACGAGCGCGGCTACGGCGTCAGCGCTCCGTTCTGGGACCACGTCTTCGGCACCGCGCTGAAGAACCGCCCGCGCTGAGCGAATCCCTGCGGCGCTGTGTCCCGGTTTCGCAGCCGGCGCCTCGCCGTGCCGTGCGGGCCGCTCTTGCCGGAACCTAGGTCGTTAGCGGAGAGGGCGGGATTCGAACCCGCGAAGGAGTGTTAACCCCTTACTCGCTTAGCAGGCGAGTGCCTTCAGCCACTCGGCCACCTCTCCCTGGGGGCTCGGCCAGTGTAAAGCCCAGGGGGCGGGCGCGGCGGTCGAGCCGGACCACCGAACAGCCAGGCCCTCACGGGGGGACCTGGGCGCCACCTGAGGACTTGGCCGTCGCGATCGGTTCGACCGCAGTACCTTCTTAAGGCGCGCCAAGACAGGACGGTGCTCGAGATCGTGCTGGGGCGTCGCATCGATCGGAGCGGTGGCAGAGTCAGGTTGATTGCAGCTGCCTTGAAAGCAGCCGGCCGTTCACGCGGCCCGGGGGTTCGAATCCCTCCCGCTCCGCCTGCTCCGGTGGTGCTCGCCGCGTGTTCGGAGGGACAAGCTGAGGCAGCGATCCTCATTTCGGAGGGTTGCTGGACCCCTCCGGGCTGGCATCTCAGGCGGCTGCGGTACCTCTAGAATCGCCGCAGGCGCCCGTAGCTCAGCTGGATAGAGCGTCGGTCTACGGAACCGAAGGTCGGGAGTTCGAATCTCTCCGGGCGCGCTGCGACAGCCCCGCAATGCGGGGCTTTTGTTTAGTCGGAGGTGTTCGGACTTTGCGAAATGTCCCGAATATGTCCCGGGCCGGGCGTAGAATCGGCCCGGTGAGCGAGGTCTTCAAGTCTCCGAGCGGCCATGTTTTCCGTGTCGAGCGAGCGCGCGGACCGGTCTGGTACGCCAAGTACCGGCTCCCCGATGGCAGGCAGGTCCAGAAGAAGCTCGGACCGGCGTGGACAGGTCGAGGCCGACCCGCGAACGGCTACTTCACCAAACGTCTCGCCGAAGATTGGCTCCGCTCAGTCCTGGAGGATGCACGTCGCGGCACTCTGCCCATCACGATCCGGTCGGGCGCGACGTTCGCCGACGCGGCAGCGGAGTTCGTCCGTTACACCGAGCAGGACCGCGGATGCAAGCCGTCGACGCTGCGTGACTACCGGTCCAACCTCGAGGCGCACCTGCTGCCCGCGTTCGGCGATCAGCCCCTGGAGTCGATCACCTCCGCATCGATCGAAGCCTGGCGCGCCTCGCTCACCGCTCTCTCGGCACGCACCAAGAACAAGGTTCTGGTCGTGATGCACGGCGTCTTCCGCCGCGCCCAACACGTCTGGAGCTTGCCCGCCAACCCGGTGGCCGCGGTCGAGAAGTACCGGCAATGGTCGAGCGGCGACATCGACGTCTTTTCCCCCGAGGAGGTGCTCGCGCTCGTGCGCGCGGCCACCTCCGAGCAGGACGCCGCGATCTACCTCGTCGCCGCGTTCACCGGCCTACGCCGCGGCGAGCTACTGGCGCTGCGCTGGCGCGACGTCGACTTTGGCGGGTCAGTCATCCGCGTGCGCTCCAGCTACGCGGCCGGCCAGCTCACGACGCCCAAGTCGGGCAAGGTCCGCTCGGTCCCAATGGCGCCCGACGTAGCGGAGGCGCTTGCGCGACTCGGACAGCGCGTGAACTGGGTCGGCGACGACGACCTCGTGTTCCCCGGCGAGACCGGCTCCTACCTGGATGGGTCGGCCTTGCGTCGCCGGTATCGGACGGCGCTGGCGCGGGCGGCCCTGCGGCCGCTCCGCTTCCACGACCTGCGCCACACGTTCGGAACGCGGATGATCGCCAAGGCCGACATTCGGCGCGTTCAGGAGTGGATGGGCCACGCCGACGTCCAGACGACGATGCGCTACCTCCACTACGCGCCGCGAGCCGACGACGCCGCCCTGGTCGCCGAGGCCTTCCGGATTGACCACCCGGCGGCGACCGAAGCGCCTGCGTAGTGCCTCGCATCAGCGCCTTCTTCGGGATCGTGGTCAGGATGTACTGGAACGAGCGCGACCCACCCCATCCCCCACTTCCACGCCCAGTACGGCGAACACGCCGCTGCCATCAGCATCGACGGCCAGATCCTCGGCGGGACCTTCCCCGCCCGGCCACTCCGTCTCGTCACCGAATGAGCCGCGATGCACCGCGACGAGCTTCTTGCCAACTGGGAGCGCGCCCGGGGGCACGAGCCTCTCGAAGCGATCGAACCGCTCTCCTAAGATTCAGCCATGGCTGAGATACCAGCGCTTGTACACGTCACCGGCGTCACCGTAATCGGCGACCACAGCCTGCGACTCCTCTTCGAGGACGGGATCGTCGGCGACATCTCATTCGGCGAGGATGAATGGACGGGCGTGTTCGAGCCCCTCCGCGACCCGACCCGGTTCGCCAAGGTCACGATGGAGGGCGGAACCATCGTTTGGCCGGAGGACGGGCTCGACATGGCCCCCGAGCCGCTCTACGAAGCCGCACGGAGCAACCCCGTCGCGTCCGCGGCAAGCGCTCACTGATCCGCGGGTGAGTTGACGGCGGGTCGACCCTGCTGACCCAGAACTACCGCATTTGCAGGCAGACGTCCCAGGACGTCCCCAAGATGTCCGAAGACGTCCCGCCCGACTGACTCGGCCCCGCCACCAGACACAATCCGCGCAGCAAAAGGCCTGCAAATCCACTTATCTGCCCGACGCACGTCTTCGAGGACGTCCGCAGGCAGCACACTAGTGCGTGGAGTGTATGTCGCTGTGGGGGAGGTCAGGGAGCGTCGGGGGAAGTAGGCGATGCCGGACCTCGCTGCGAACCGCGTCGGAGGAGCGGAGGTCAAGGGAGGGCCGTCAGGCCCTGCCGAAGGCAGCCCCGAAGGGGCGACCTTGACCGCAGCGACGACGACGCCACCATCTGAGCGAGTCCGGGAGCGCTACTGGCGGGCGAGCGCTCCAGCGTTCAGGGCGATGACGAGGCGAGCTGTCGCGCCCTTGGCGAGTTCACGGCTCCTTCGCGACGAAGGGTTCGTCCAGCTCGGCGTCGGGCGCCCCCTGCGCTCGCTGTTCCAGCCGGCCGGTCGCGGCCGAACCGGCGACCGCGTTCGTGGCGGAGCGATGGCACGGTCTCGCCGGCGTGCGTGATCCCTTCGTCTAACTCGATCGTGGGCAGTCTGACCCGTCAGATGACCAAAGCGATCGCCAGCGTCAGGCGCGCTTTCCGCGCCAAGGAGGGCCTGGTGTCGGAGCGGGTTGCGTCCAACAACTGCTGTAAATACGTGTCGGGTGCTGTTAGAGCGACGGCGTAGGTTCCCTCAAGTCCTGCCAGACGATGAAGGAGGCCTACGCCGTGAGACGCACCGTACCGCCGTCGGCGGAGATACAGGCGAATATCGACAAGTTGCTGTCCAGGGGATTGGTCGATGATCCGCAGAAGATGCTCTCCGAGCTCGCGTGGCTCGGGGCGAGGTTGATCATTCAGCGGGCGGTCGAGGACGAGTTCGACACGTGGTTGGGTCGCGCCCGATACGAGCGCCGGCCGGGGGGACCGTCGGGGAAGCGCAACGGGTTCCGGCCCCGGCATTTGCAGACCGGGGAGGGTGAGCTGCGGATCGAGATCCCGCAGGCCGGTGAGGCGATGATCCCGTTCGTCTCGAAGCTGTTCCCGAAGTGGCCTTGCAAGCGGCTGGTGCGAACAGACCCGCTGAAGGCGTTGATCATCGGCGGGTTCGTCCGCGGTCTGTCGATGCGCGACATTGAGTCTTTGTGTGAGGAGGCCGGGCTCGGGAAGATCTCGAAGTCGACCGTGTCCACGATCTGCACGGAGCTTGGCGAGCGCTTCGAGGCGTTCAAACGCCGCTCGCTCTACGACGTCAACCTGGTCGTCCTGTTCCTCGACGCGATCTATCTCCCGGTCCGCCCCAGCGGCCCGAAGGAGGGCGTGATCTGCGCCTGGGGGATCACCGAGAACGGCCAGCGGGCGCTGGTTTCCGTCAGGTTGGGGATGCGGGAGGCCAAGGAGGACTGGCCCTGGCTCGGCCGCGATCTCACCAGCCGCGGGCTCGCCGCGCCGCGCCTGGTCGTGGCCGATGGCGCCCCAGGACTGATCAGCGCGGTTGAGGAGATCTGGCCGCGTGCCGATCGCCAGCACTGCGCCGTTCACCGCCTCCGCAACCTGCAGGCCAAGCTGCCCACCTCAGAGCACGACCGGATCCGCTTCAACTACTGGTCAGCGCTCAGCGAAGCGACCTCTGTCAAGGACGGCAAACTCCGCCTCCAGGTCCTCATCTCAGAACTCGAGCATCGCGGCTACGAGTCCGCCGCCCGCTGCCTCGCCGACGACCTCGACGCGCTCCTCGTGCACCTGCGCTACCCGCTCAGACACCGCGAACGGTGGCGGTCAACCAATCTCCTGGAGAGATCACTCGGGGAGGTCCGCCGCCGCACGAAGGTGATGGGCCGATTCCCCGGCGAGATGAGCTGCCTATCACTCGTCTGGGCGGTGCTCGACCTGTTCTTCAGCCACGCCAGCAACGGCGCCACGTTCACCGACGTCGACC
>CATPAX010000287.1 GCA_955652215.1 uncultured Solirubrobacteraceae bacterium
AGGACGGGTGCGAGATCTTGACGTCCATCAGCAAGGAGTTGCGGGTCGCCGAGTGACGCTCAGTCAGCGCGAAACCGCCTGACTACACTCGCCCCAGGATGATTTCGACCAACCAGTTTCGCAACGGGTCGCACATCGACGTCGATGGCACCGTCTTCAAGATCATCGAGTTCCAGCACGTGAAGCCGGGCAAGGGCGGAGCTTTTGTCAGGACCCGGCTCCGCCGCGCGAGCGATGGCGCGGCGATCGACCGCACCTTCCGCGCCGGGGAGAAGTTCCGCCCGGTGCGCACCGAGGTGCGGAGGATGCAGTTCCTCTACCGGGACGACTCCGATGCCCATTTCATGGATTCAGAGACCTACGAGCAGTTGACGATCCCCGAAGCCACGCTGAGCGACGCGCTGCGCTGGATGAAGGAGTCAAACGAAGTCGATGTGCTCTACATCGACGATGCGCCCTCGGATGTCCAGCTCCCCAGTGCGATCGACCTGTCGGTCGCCGAGACGGAGCCCGGGGTCCGCGGCGACACCGCGTCCGGCGGTGGAACCAAGCCGGCCGTGCTCGAGACCGGTGCACGGATCAGCGTCCCGCTGTTCATCGACGTCGGCGATGTGGTGCGCGTTGACACCCGCTCCGGCGAGTACGTCTCGCGTGCGTAGGACCGATCAGCGACGCACGGCGATCTGGGCGCTCTATCAGAGCGATCTGCTCGACCGGCCGCTCGAGGAGCTGTGGACACGCGACGCGTCGGCATTCACGCGAGCGCTCGGTACCGTGGTCAGGGAGCATCAGGACAAGCTGGACGAGCTGATCCGCGAGCACGCAACAGGATGGTCGCTCGAGCGGATCGCTCCGCTCGAGCGCTCGATCCTGCGCGTTGGGCTGGCCGAGCTGCTGTACCCGGAGGAGCTTCCCGGCGATCATCTGATCCCACCCGAGGGCGCGATCGATGAGGCCGTTCAGACCGCCAAGCGCTTCTGCGGTGCCGGCGCGCCTGCGTTCGTGAACGGTGTGCTCGGGGCCGTGCTCAAGGTAAGACCTGCGTAGGAAGGCCTGGTCTTCTCGCCGCTAAAGGCCGAGAATCTACTCATGAGGTTGCTTGTCGTAGACGACGATCGCGCCCTTCGGGACACGCTGAGCCGCGCGCTGCGGCTGGCGGGGTATGAGATCCGGCTCGCGGAGAGCGGCTCTGATGCGCTGGCGGAGGTGGGCTCGGGAGTCCCCGATGCGGTGGTTCTCGACATCGGGCTGCCGGACATCGACGGTCTCGACGTGTGCCGGATCCTCCGTCGCGACGGTAATCGCGTGCCGATCCTGATGCTCACCGCCCGCGATGCCGTGTCTGACCGGATCGACGGCCTCGATGCAGGCGCCGACGACTACCTCGTCAAGCCGTTCGACATCGACGAGCTCAAGGCGCGCCTGCGCGCGCTGCTGCGCCGCTCGGGCGCCGAGGGAGACCTCGATGGCGGGCTGACGTTCGGCGACCTCCGACTCGATCCGGCCCGCCACGGGGTGTCCGTTGGGGTGTCCGTTGGAGAAGCTTTCGTCGAGCTGACCCGCACCGAGTACCAGCTGCTCGAGCTGCTGATGCTGAACCCCCGCCGGGTACTGCCGCACAGCGTCATCTACGACCGCGTATGGGGCTACGACTTCGGTCCGACGTCGAACGCACTGCGGGTATACGTCGGGTATCTCCGGCGAAAGCTCGAGGAGGCCGGCACGACGGTGGTGATCCACACGGTCAGGGGGGTCGGGTACGCGCTCCGGGAGGCCGAGGCGTGAGCCTCAGAGCGCGGATGGGGCTCGCGGCTGGGGTCGCCGTCGCGGTCGCAGTGATCGCAGTGGCGGTGTCGGCGTACGCGGGCACGAGCTCCCAGCTCCTCGCGCAAGTCGACGGGTCGCTGCGCCATCTCGCCCAGCCGGTCCTCATGCGCGCCGCGGGCCGGGGCCAGAGCAGCCCGCCGGGAGCAGGCGGCAATCCCCAGCTCCTCGGCTCAGCTGACCCACAAGGCGGTGTATACCTGGGGCACTGCGGCAGCGGCTCGGGCGACAAGGACGAGCACCTCCTGCTTGACCAGGTTCCAGGACCGGAGTTGGGCGCGGCGCCGGGGTCATTCACGCTCGTATGTCGCGACGGCACGCATTATTCCCCTTCCGCACCTGGTGTTCCGGTAGACCCGCGTGCGAAGGCACTGGCCCTCAGCGGCAGGGGTCAGTACTTCACCGGTGGATCCGTCGACGGGCAACACATCCGCGTGATGGCCACCGGGATTGGCGCCCGCGGCGCCCTGCTGGTCGCGCTGCCGATCGCGGATGTGGACAGCACGCTTTCGAACGAGCGGCTCCTACTGGCACTGATCGCCGCCGGGGGGATCGCCCTGGCTGCGCTCCTCGGAGTGCTGGTCGCCCGGGCTGCGACCGCCCCGATCGTCCGCTTCACCCGCCAGACCGAGCGGATCGCGGCTCATCCGGACCGCCTCGAGCATGAACGGGTGGAGGTTAAAGGCAGCGACGAGCTTGCCCGCCTCGCGCGGACGTTCAACGCGACACTCGACGCGCTCGACCAATCGGTCCAGGCCCAGCGCAACCTCGTCGCGGACGCCTCGCACGAGCTCCGCACGCCGATTGCCACGATCCGCGCAAACATCCAGATGCTCAAGGACGAGCACCTGCTCTCAGCCGCCGACCGGGCTGCGCTGCGCGCAGACGTGATCGATGAGCTCGACGAGCTGACCGCGCTGGTCGCCGATGTCGTTGAGCTCGCCCGCGGCAGCAAGCAGTCCGGGCAGACCGGGGACGTCCGTCTCGACGAGGTGGTCTCCGAGGCACTCGATCGTGTTCGCCGCCGCGCGCCGCAGCTTTCGTTCGAAGCGGCCCTCGAGCCCACCTTGGTCCGTGGCGAGGGCGAGCGGATCGCCCGCGCCGCCTCGAACCTGCTCGACAATGCCGCCAAATGGAGCCCCGAAGGGGGTGTCGTCGAGGTCGATCTGCGCGACGGAGTGCTGACGGTTCGCGACCACGGACCGGGCTTCAACGAGGATGACCTGCCGTTCGTGTTCGACCGGTTCCATCGCGCGCGCGAGGCCCGATCCAAGCCGGGCTCGGGACTCGGCCTCGCGATCGTCAAGCAGGCCGCCGAGGCGCACGGAGGATTTGTGGAGGGCGGGAACGCTCCCGACGGCGGCGCGATCCTGCGAATCAGCTTTGGCCAGCCGCTGCAGTCCCCGGCCGACCTCGAGAGCACCGTCGGCGCCGGCTAGCGGGCGATCAGCCCGCGAGCAACGGCTCGAGCGACGGCGTGCACGGACAGGCCGCCCCCCGAAGCCTCGGCAGACCGAGCAGATCCTCGATCGTCTGCAGGACCGAATAGTGGTCGGACGGGCTGTTCATTCGGGCGCCCCGGCGAGCTCCCGGCCCGGCGACGATCGTGACGACATGGCCCCCGGACGCCAGGCGGCAGCATCCGTCGTTGCTGGACCCCTCGTCCCAGGTGAGGAGCAGCAGCCCATTGCGGCCCAAGGAGCGCAGGAGCGGGGGCACGAGACGGGATACGAAGCGGTCGCCGGTGGCGACGCTGCAGTCGTGCATGTCGTGGCAGAGATTGGGGGTGATCCAGATGAAGCGAGGTAGGGCGTGGGCACGCTCGTCGAGCGCAAGTCGC
>CATPAX010000288.1 GCA_955652215.1 uncultured Solirubrobacteraceae bacterium
CAGCTTCCACGGGCCAAGGTGGTGGTGGTCGAGGGAAGTGGCCATGCCGCACATCTTGAAACCCCACAGCCGGTCGCGAGGATCATCGCCGGATAGGAGGAGCCAAGGACGTTCTGCTAAAGGTTTCGTCATCCGCTCCCGATCACAGGGGCACCATGAACATCAAAACCCTCAGTTATCCAGTCACAGCCTTGCTGGCGGCGGGCGCGCTCGCCGCATGCGGTAGTTCGAGCAGTTCGGGCAATGGAGTCGCTTCTCAGTCCGCCGCAGGAATCTTCAAGGCGGCGAACCAGGCGATCAACAGCGCCTCATCCGTACACATGTCGGGATCGATCACCAGTGGTGGCACGCCGATCACGATGGACCTCCACATGGTCGCCGGTAAGGGCGCGACCGGCCAGATCAGCTCTCGTGGCCTCAGCGCCAAGCTGATCGCCGTCGGCCAGTACGTCTACATCAACGGCGCTCAGAGCTTCTGGCAGGCGTTCGCCGGTCCGACGATCGCGCAGAAGCTCGCCGGGAAGTGGCTCAAGGCACCCGCGGCGGGTAGCTTCTCCTCGTTCGCCAAGCTGACGAACATGCGAATCCTGTTCGGCCAGGCGTTCTCGCAACACGGCACCCTGACGAAAGGTCAGACGACCACCGTCAACGGCGTGCAGGTCGTGGCCCTGCGCGACACGAGCAAGGGCGGCACCCTGTACGTCGCGACCAATGGCGCCCCGTATCCGATCGAAGTCATCAAGGGCGGCGCCGACTCCGGAAAGCTGACGTTCGATCAGTTCAACCAGCCGGTGTCGCTGGCTCCGCCGGCGAACGCCGTCGGCCTCACCTCGCTCGGTCTCTAGCGCAATACCCAGTCTCGCGAAATGGCCGCAGGCGCCGTATGGCCTGCGGCCATTTCTGTGCCTGCCTCTGCCGGGCGCCCCGGTGGGATCCATTAGTGGATCCCACCGAAACGTCCCACTAGCTCATCGCGCTAAAGATCTCGCCACCCGATCCGATGTCTTTGCCAGATGCGAACGAGGCTCGGAACATCGGTATCCGCTGTGGTCATCGCGATTGCACTGGCGGCGTGTGGTAGCGCTGGAAGCTCCGGCAACGGCATCGCGTCCGGCTCCCCGATGCAAATCGCGAACGCAGCGCGTCGGGCGATCGCCGCGGCGAGGTCGGTTCACATGTCTGGCTCGATCAATAGGGGCGGAATCCGGATCGGGTTCGACCTGCACGTCGTCCCCGGCACGGGTGCTGCCGGAACACTGACGTATCAAGGCATTGAATTCGAATCCATCGCCCAGGGGCCCAAGGTCTACCTCGATGGCGGACTGGCCTTCTGGCGGGCGTTCGGTAGTCCCAGGACCGCCCAGCTGCTAGCCGGTAGGTGGCTCGAGGTGCCGGCTGAAGGCAATTTCGCCTCAATCGAGCGCGTGATCGATGTTCGTAACCTCATCCCGGCGTTTCCCAGTCGCGGCGGAGGGGTTCTCAGAGGCTCAGTCACGACGGTTGACGGCAAGAAGGTCGTGCCACTCCGCACGCCAAGCACGGGTGCTGAGCTGCTTGTCGCGGCGACGGGAGTCCCCTACCCAGTCGAGGCTCGTACGGCGGCCGTCGGCTCCGTCAGATTCGATCAATACAACGTGGCGACCTCGATCAACGCGCCCGCGAACGTGGTGAGCGCTGCCCAGTTGATCGCTGAGAGCTCGCGGCTGCCCAAGCCCAGCGTGGCCGGCAAATCCGCCGCCGACATCCTCGCGGCCACGAGTCAGGCCATCACCACGGTGAACTCGGTTCACACCGTCGGCACCGTGTCATCCGGGGGTGCTTCGATCCACTTCGATCTACAGCTCGTCGCGGGCGTCGGGGCGACGGGAGAGATCGCCTCGCGAGGGTTGAGCGCCAAGCTGCTCGTGCTCGGCCGCCGCGAGTACATGAACGCTGGAGCACGATTCTGGCATTCATTCGGGGGCGCCGCGGCCGCGAAAGCCCTGGCAAATAGATGGGTTAAGATTCCTGCGACCGTGAACCCCGCAGGTTTCGCGAAGCTCACCGACCTGCGCACGCTGTTCGCCGAGGCGATTCCCCGTTCCGCCGCGCTCACGAAGGGATCGACCGCCGTGATCGATGGCGAACCGGTGATAGCACTGCACAGCATCAAAACCGCAGCCACGCTCTACATCGCCACCACGGGGGCGCCCTACCCGGTGCGGATCGTCGGCGGCCGGGGGCACGATGGAAGCGTGGTGTTCGACCGGTACAACCAGCCTGTCTCGCTCGCGCCGCCTGCGAACGCAGTGGATCCGTCGTCGCTGGCGGGTGGCTAGCCGTAGCACTCCAGAGCTCGATCGAGCAGACCCGGACCGGACGGCGGTTCGATCATGCCGACCCTCGCAGCGAGCGGGTCGGTCATGTTGGCGAACATCGCAAGCGTGGCGAGACCACAGAACCGCTCGGGTGCCACCACCGCGGCGGCATGCAGGGCGGCGGCGATCCCGACCGCGCCATCGAGTGCCGAGGCGAGGTACACCTCGTAGCCTGCGGCGCGAGCCCGATGGGCATCGGCGATC
>CATPAX010000289.1 GCA_955652215.1 uncultured Solirubrobacteraceae bacterium
ACTCTGAACCAAACCACGCTAGGCGCTGCTTGCGCGGCTGGCGGCCCCCGGCTTGCCGGGCGCCGTCGGGTACCTGGGGGTGGGATAGCCTCGTCAGAGCGCCGAGCAGGAGGATTGTCGGGTGGCTGGTTACGGTGGGTCGGTCGTCCTCGTTGAGCCGTTCGGGGTCGGCGGAGGCGTCGATGTCATCGCCTCCGCGCTGTGTGCGGTGCTCAGCCGGATGTGGGCTGTACGGGTGACGGTCGACAATCGGCCGGGGCTGGGCGCGACGGCTGCGCCAGCATTGGTAGCCGCTGCCGCGGCCGACGGCCGCACGCTGTTGATCAATACGAGCGCCCATGCGTACAGTGCGGCGCTCGCCACTGGGCTGCCGTATGACCCGATCGCGGACTTCGTCGCTGTCGCGCCCGTCACGAGCCAGCCCTATGTACTGGTTGCACCCGGGCGGTCGGGCATAGGCGGCTTGGACGAGTTGATCAGCGCGGGTGAGGCGCGGCCGCTGAGCTTCGTTTCGGCCGGCGTCGGGACCGGGACGCACCTCAGTGTCGCCGAGCTGAATCTCGAGCTCGGGATCTCGGCGACGCACCTGCCCGCCAGAGCGACAGATGCGATCTTCGCGACGATCGCGCGTGTGGCCGCGGGCGAGGCAGACTACGCCATGTCCCCGATCTCGATCGCTCAGCCACACCTGGGGGACGGCACGCTGGTCGCGCTAGGCGTCAGTGGCGCGCAGCGCTCGCAGCTGTTGCCCGATGTTCCTACCCTCCAGGAGGCCGGGGCGGTGGACTTCGACTTCCCCATTTGGTACGGAATCTGGGCGCCTTCGGCGACTCCGGCGTCGCGAGTGGAGGAGCTCACCGACGCCATCGGCGGGGCACTTGACGCAGCGGAGCTGCGCTCTTGGCTGGGAGAGCGCGGCGCCGAGCCCATGCGGATGACACGGCGAGAATTCGCGGACTTCGTCATCCGTGAGCGTGATCGCGCACACGCGATCGCCCACGCAGCTGGAATATCACCGACCCGATAAGGACCTGTCGCTGACGTCGGCTGGGGGTACCGCGGCTATACTCGGCCGCCATGCCCAAGGTTTGTCATGTATGCGGCAAAGGCCCCTCATTCGGCCACAGTCGCAGCCACTCGATGGTCGCCACCAATCGGCGCTTCGAGCCGAACCTGCAGCGTGTCCGGATCGACGACTCGGGTACGCCTCGCCGCGCCTATGTGTGCACTCGCTGCCTGAAGGCCGGCAAGGTCACTAAGGCGCGCTAGGCCCCGGTCAGGCCTGATCGGCGGCCGGTGTCCGACCCAAGCATTGTTCGCTTTCAGGCCCTGATCCAGGCCGCGCTGGCCGCACTCGAGGCCCGGCGCGAGGAGGTCAATGATCTGAACGTGTTCCCCGTCGCCGACGGGGACACCGGCGACAACATGGTGCTGACGCTGCGCGCTGTGCAGCAGGAGCTCGATCGCCTGGCGAGCGCCTCGGAAGGCCGCACGATCGATGAGGTCGGGCGCGAGGAGATCGTCGCGTCGGTCGCGCGCGCGGCCCTGCTCGGGGCCCGCGGCAATTCGGGCGTGATCCTTTCGCAGCTGATCCGGGGCGCCGCCGAGGAGCTCGCCAGCCGTCCCGGCGAGCTCGTCGACCCGGTGCTGATCAGTGCGGCACTCGCCCGGGCTGCCGATCAGGCGTACGGCTCGGTGAGAGAGCCCGCCGAAGGCACGATCCTGACCGTGGTGCGCGAGATGTCGGCGCGCGTGGCGTCCGAGCTCGCACACATGTCAGATGCCCGGCTCGGTCCGGCTGCCACCACCGAGGAACAGAATGCGGTGATCGCCGAGGTGATCGAGCGTGCTCTGCAGGCCGGCGAGGATTCGGTCGAGCGGGGTCCCGATCTGCTCCCGGTGCTGCGAGAGGCGGGCGTCGTCGATGCCGGTGGATACGCGCTCGTGGTGCTTCTGTCGGGGATCGTCGGGGCGCTGCGCGGGAGCGAACCGCCGCCCGTCGAGCACCGCGCTCCGGCGAGAGTCACCCACCCTCAGCACTCGTCGCGCACCTACCGCTACTGCACCAACTTCGCGGTCAGCGGCGCAGGGCTCGAGCAGCGCCGGTTCGCCGCGGCGCTCGAACGTCTCGGCGACTCGGTACTCGTGGTCGGCGACCAGTCGACGCTGAAGGTCCACGTGCACACCGACGACCCGGACGCCGCCACCGCGCTGTTCGCGGGGGTGGGAGAGGTCTCGCATCTCGATGTCGCGGACATGCACGCTCAGGTCCGGGACCGCGACCAACGTCTCAGCGCCCCCGCCCAGCGTGCCGCGTGTGGGGCGCTCGCGGTGGTCTCCGGCGCAGGCATGCAGTCGCTGTTCGAGAGCCTCGGCGTACGGACGCTCGACGGGGGTCCGACGCTCAATCCCTCCACCTACGATTTGCTGGCCGCGATCCATGCCGTGCCCGCGGAAGAGGTCGTCGTGCTTCCGAACAGCCCCAACGTACTGATGACCGCGGAGCGTGCGGCCGAGCTCTCCGACAAGCGAGTCAGCGTCGTCGCATCGCGCTCCCAGCAAGCGGGTCTTGCCGCTGCGGTCAGCCTCGACGAGAGCCGGGACGCCGCCGCCAACGCGCAGGCGATGACGCGCACCCTCGAGCGCGTGCGGACCGGAGCGGTTGCCCCGGCCGCCCGCGACGACGCCAGCGGCCGTTTCAGGCAAGGCGATGCCGTCGGCTTCATCGAGGAGCAGATCGTCGCCTGGGGCAGACCGCGGGAGACGCTCCGCGACGTGCTCGAGCAGCTCGCCGACAGCGCCGAGCTGATCACCTGCTTACGTGGGGCGGAGGCGCCGCTCGACGACGAGACGGTGCAGGCGCTTGCGGCGGGCGAGGTGGAGTTCGAACTTTCCGATGGGGGGCAGCCCAGCTATTGGTGGCTGCTGTCCGCCGAGTGAGCGTTCTCCGGCGTGAACGGCAAATGTGCCCGCCTGATCGGCAATAGCCCGACCGGCGGGCGCGCCATCATCGGCTGACCTGCTGATGGTTCCGAGCTATTTCGCAACATCGCGTCCCCTCAGGGCCGACGAGCTGACCGCGGCACCCGTGCGGTATCCGCGGGCGTCGAGGCTGAGTGTGCCGTTGAAAGTCGAGGGGCAGAAGGCGCAGCAGGCGGCGGAGGCGCTCGGGCTGATGAACGTCGGGGACCTGCTCGAGCACCTGCCGCGCGATCAGCGGGACGCACGGACGGTCGCGGATCTGCGGCCCGGGGAGAACGCCACGGTCGTCGTTGAGGTCACGAGCATCGCCTCGCGGCCGGTACGAAGGCGGGGGATGCGCCCACTGGTCGAAGCGACAGTGTCGGACGGCACCGCTCCGATGAAGGCGACGTTCTTCAATCAGCCGTGGCTCGTCCAGCGCTATCCGCGGGGCACACGGCTGGTGCTGCACGGTAAGTTCGAGGCCCGCAACCGCTTCCGCGTCCAGGGACACGCAAGGACCGCCGAGGCGCTTGCCGGCGCCGAAGCGGTCGCCCACTACCCGGCCACCGAGGGGCTCTCCTCGACGCAGATCCTTGCGCTCGTGCGTAGCCACGTGCGCGCGCTTGAGCAGGTGGTCGAGCCGCTACCGGCCTCACTGCGGGTCGCGGAGCGGCTCCCGGACCGCCCAGCGGCGCTGTCGGCAGCGCACTTCCCGCACGGCGATCGGGACCTCGACGCCGGGCGCCGGCGACTGGCGTTCGACGAGCTGCTGCTCGCGCAGCTCGCGCTGCTGCGCCGTCGCCGCACCCGCCACGAGAGCTCCAGCGCCCCTGTCCTCGACGCAGAGCGGGCGCTGACCGAGCGGTGGCTACGGGACATGCTTCCGTTCTCGCTCACCGGCGACCAGGATCGCGCGCTCGAGGCGCTCGATGCCGATCTCGCCGGCGCGGTGCCGATGCAGCGGCTGCTGATGGGGGAGGTTGGCTCCGGCAAGACTGTGGTTGCGCTGTACGGGCTGCTGCGCGCCGTCGAGCATGGATACCAGGGCGCGCTGATGGCGCCGACCGAGACGCTCGCCGAGCAGCACTTCGCGACGATCCAGTCGCTGATGCCGGGCGAGATCGTCCCGGTCGGCCTGCTGACAGGCTCGACGCCGCTGCGCCGCAGAAGGGATCTGCTCGGCAAGCTCGGAAGCGGTGAGCTGTCGCTGATCGTCGGCACGCACGCGCTGATCGAGGCGCCGGTCAGCTTTGGCCGCCTGGCCGTCGCGGTGATAGATGAGCAGCACCGGTTCGGCGTGCGTCAGCGGGCGGCCCTCGACGCAAAGGGGGCGGGCGGTGAGAGCCCGCATGTGCTGCATATGACCGCCACCCCGATCCCGCGCACGCTCGCGCTCGCCGGCTACGGAGACCTCGACTTCACCCTGCTCCGCGAGCTGCCCCGGGGCCGCCAACCGATCCAGACG
>CATPAX010000290.1 GCA_955652215.1 uncultured Solirubrobacteraceae bacterium
GAGCTGATCGTGCTGCTGCGCCCACGCGAGCTCGAGGTCATGGCGCAGATGGAAGAGATCGTCGCGTGAGCGACCAGTCC
Organism: uncultured Solirubrobacteraceae bacterium; assembly: GCA_955652215.1. The sequence continues at coordinate 81 of CATPAX010000290.1, forward strand.
GTCAAGGATCGCACCGGCGAGCGCGAGCCGGACGCCGACACGGTCATCACGGACCTCTCGGATTCCTCGCTTTACAAGAACCGGGAGCTCTCGTGGCTCGACTTCAATGACCGCGTCCTGCAACTGGCCGAGGACGAGTCACTGCCGCTGTTCGAGCGCGTGAAGTTCTTGGCGATCTTCGTACGCAACCTCGACGAGTTCTTCATGGTCCGGGTGGCGGGAGTCCACGACCAGGTCGACGCTCGAATCGACGCACGCGGTCCTGACGGTCTCTCGCCGATCGCCGCGCTTCGCGAGATCTCAGAGGAGGTGCGCCGCCAGGACCGCCGTCACGCGCGGCAGTTCAGCGAGGTCATCAAGCCCGAGCTGGCGCAGAGCGGGATCCGGATCATCACCTGCGACGAATCCAAGCGCTCCTCGAAAGCGATCGCGCGGCACTTCCGCGAGCAGATCTTTCCGGTCCTGACGCCGCTCGCGATCGGGCCAGGTCGGCCCTTCCCCTACATCTCCAATCTTTCTCTGAGCCTGATTGTCCGGCTGCACGACCCGGAGCTCGACCACGATGCCTTCGCCCGCGTGAAGGTCCCCAAGGAGGTCCTGCCACGGTTCGTGGAGATCTCGAAGGACACGTTCATCCCGCTCGAGGAGATCATCGCCGAGCACCTCGACGCGCTGTTCCCGGGCATGGAGATCATCAGCTATGACCTTTTCCGGGTGACCCGTGACGCCGATTTCGAGATCTCCGACGAAGCCGACGACCTCTTGCAGGCAGTCGAGGATGAGCTCCGGCGCCGGCGGTTCGGTGAGGTGGTCCGGCTCGAGGTCGGGGCCAGCATGGATCCCGCTCTTCGCGCGCGACTGATCGAGTGGCTGGGAGTCGACGAGATTCAGGTGTATGACGTCGAGGGTCTGCTCGATCTCGGCGATCTCTGGGAGCTCGCCGGCATCGACGGCCATGCCGAGCTGCGACAGCCGACGTGGACGCCGCTAACCCATCCGGCGTTCGGTGGAGGCCCCGGCGAGCGTGACGAGAAGCCCGACGTCCTGGGGGCGATGCGCGCCTCCGACGTGCTCGTCCACTATCCGTACCACTCGTTCCCCGCGAGCGTCGAGCGATTCGTCGCGCAGGCGGTCGACGATCCGCACGTGCTCGCGATCAAGATGACCGTGTACCGGACAACGGATGATTCGGAGCTCGTGCCGTCGCTGATCCAGGCCGCCGAGAGGGGCAAGCAGGCAGTCTGCATGGTCGAGCTGAAGGCGCGATTCGACGAGCGGCTGAACATCCGCTGGTCGCGGGCGCTGGAGGAGGTGGGGGCGCATGTCGTGCACGGGATTCCCGGACTGAAGACGCACGCCAAGGCGATCCTCGTCGTCCGCAAGGAGCGCGAGGGCGTCCGGCACTACGTGATGATCGGGACCGGCAACTTCCACGCCAAGAACGCAAGGCTGTACGAGGACTTCGCGCTGTTCACGACCAACCGCGAGCTCGGCGAGGAAGTCGCGAACATGTTCAACGCGCTGACGGGATATGGACACCCGGTACGGCAGCGCAAGGTGCTGGTCGCGCCCGCGTTCATGCGTGAGCCGCTGATCGAGGAGATCGAGCGTACGGTCGCCGCACACCAGGCAGGGGAGCAGGCGAGGATCGTCATGAAGATGAACCAGCTGGTCGACCGGCGATGCATCGAAGCGCTCTATCGCGCCTCGCAGGCCGGTGTCCCGATCGACCTGAACGTGCGCGGGATCTGCTGTCTGACTCCGGGCGTGCCGGGCATCAGCGAGACCATCACCGTCGTCTCTGTGGTCGGCCGGTTCCTCGAGCACTCGCGGATCTATGCGTTCCACCGCGGCGAGGAGCATGTCTACTACATCGGCTCCGCCGACCTGATGCCTCGCAACCTCGACACCCGGGTTGAGCTACTGACCCCGGTTGATGAACCGGAGCTCCAGGCTGAGCTCAACGACGCGCTGGAACGCTGCCTCGCCGACGACACGAACGCTTGGACGCTGGGCCCGGACGCCACGTGGTCTAGGAGAACGGGTGGCACCAGGAGCGTGCATCGCGAGCTGATGGAGCGGGCGGTCGCGCAGGCCTCGACGCTGCTGAGCTGAAGCCCAGCCAGGCACGACATGCATAGCACCGCGCTGCTCGTGGTCGTGATCGTGGCCGCCCTGGGGTTCGACTTCACCAACGGGTTCCACGACACCGCAAACGTAGTCGCCGCATCGATCTCGACGCGAGCGCTGGCGCCTCGCACTGCGATCGGGATCGCCGCGATTCTCAACTTCGCCGGTGCGTTTATCTCGCTGAAAGTCGCCGCGACTGTCGCCATCGGAATCATCGCCAGTTCCAGGGTCACCGAGACGATTGCGTTCTCGGGTCTGATCGGGGCGATCGCTTGGAACCTGATCACCTGGCACTACGGCCTTCCATCGAGCTCCTCTCATGCGCTGATCGGCGGGGTGATTGGAGCACTCCTGGCGGCGGTCGGGGGAGCCGGTGTCAAGGGTCAGGCACTGATAGCGAAGGTGGTTGTACCGGCACTGATCGCCCCGATCCTCGCCTTCGTGACGGCCGGGTTGGCAATAGTCGCGATTTATTGGATCGTGGGCAGATGTCGGCCCGGCATCGTCATTAGGGGGTTCCGCTTCGGCCAAGTGCTGTCGGGCTCGATGCTCGCGCTCGCTCACGGCACCAACGACGCGCAGAAGACGATGGGGGTGATCACGCTCGCGCTGGTCGCGCATGGCAGCATCAGCGTGCAGCATTTTCATGTCCCGATGTGGGTGGTCGCCGCCGCTGCCACGGCGATCGCACTCGGGACCTACGCCGGCGGATGGCGGATCATCCGCACCGTCGGTAGCAGGATCATCAAGATGGATCCACCTCAGGGATTCGCCTCCCAGGCGGGGGGGGCGGCCGTGATCCTGACCTCCTCCCACTTCGGCCTCCCGCTGTCGTCGACTCACGTCATCTCCGGCGGCGTGATGGGCGCAGGAGCTGCCAAGCGGCTCTCAGCGGTGCGCTGGGGGGTGGCCGGGAATATCGTCGTGGCATGGGTCCTTACGCTCCCCGCGGCCGGCCTGCTCGGCGCGGGTGTCTACGGCCTTCAGGCGCTCCTGGGCCAAGGCCTACTCGGGCCATTGCTCACGTCGGTGATCGGGCTGGCTGTTCTGACGCGAGTACTGCTCCTCAGGCGCAGCCGCCTCGCGCACGCAACGGGAGCAGCCGGATGACCGGGCTGGTGTCCGGGGCAATCGTCGAGACCACGACCCTGCTGAAGGTGATCGGTTATTCACTCCTGTTCGGCCTTGGGATCGCGGTGGCGTTCGGCGTCGGCGTCTGGAGCGCCGCCGGTTTGATCGACGCGCTTCGCACCCGGCGTACCTCCACCGGTGCCGCCTGGGCGGCGCTCGCGGGCGCATGCGCCCTTGGGGTGCTGGCGGCAATCGTGCTCGGGATCGTGGTGATGGCCCAGAAGTAGCCGCAACGCAGGGCTTGTGAGTGCGAGCGGGGCTTGGGAGCCGCCCCGCTCACGCCGGGGGTCTGTCAGTTACGGGGCGGCCGCGGGGGACCGGACGGCACTCGGGGCGTCTGCTCGAATCGCCAGCCGCGGGATCGTGATGTGCGAGATCGGGCCGATTCCGAGCGCGTACACGACCGTGCCGATCCCCACCGTTCCACCGAGCGCCCACCCCGCAGCAAAGACTGTGAGCTCGAGTCCAGTCCGGACCACCCGAATCGAATGTCCGCGCGCGGCAAGTCCGGTCATCAGGCCGTCGCGAGGACCCGGTCCGAGACCCGCCCCGATGTACGCGCCGGTCGCGATCCCGTTGAGAAGGACTCCCGAGAGCATGACCGCATATCGCGCCGCCAACCCGTGGACTGACGGTATGAGCGCCAGCACCACATCGATCACCAACCCGACCACGATCACGTTGCTGAGCGTTCCGATCCCGGGTCGCTGGTGAAGCGGAATCCACAGGATCAGAACCAGCACGCCGACGATGATCACCCATGTTCCGACGCCCAGTCCGAGCCTGCGCGACAGTCCCTGGTGCAGCACGTCCCACGGATCGACGCCAAGGCCTGCCATCAACACCATCGCCCCACTGACCCCGTACAGAACGAGCCCAGCGTAGAGCTGGATCAGCCGCCTGAGCCTCGGTGGTGGCACCAGCCCCTCCCTAAGCCCCGGTGGTGGCACCTGCCCATCCGTGAGCCTCGGTGGTGGCACCTGCCCATCCCTAAGCCTCGGTGGTGGCACCAGCCCATTCTCGCGGGCCGCATTGTTCGCCGCGTACCGCGACCGGATTACCCGGACGGTTACTGGGTAGTAGACCCCCCGGACGCCGCGAGCGGGGCGCGGGAGCCGCCCCGCCCACGGCTGCGTCCGGGCTTGGGACCGTGTTTGAGCCGGCTACCCGGCGGGGGCGGCTTGTGATCGGGCGCCGAGCGTCACTGTGAAGTTCATCGCCTTACCGGCGCGCTGAACGGTCACCGTCAGCTTGTCGCCCGGAGAGTATGTGTCGACCGTCTCGATGAACTGCTGCGTCGAGGCGATGGCCTTCCCGTTGATCGCGGTAATCAGGTCTCCGGGCTGAAGGCCCGCCTTGGCCGCGGGAGAGCCGCTCCTGACCGGTGCATTGCCGTTCTGGTCGGCGTGGAGCGAGATACGTGCGCCGCCGGTGCTTGTCGGGTCGAGGCTCACGCCGACGTAGGCATGCCTAACAGGGTGTCCGCCGATGATCTGGTTGGCGATGTGAGCCACCGTGTTCGACGGGATCGCGAACCCGACTCCAGCGCTCGAGCCCGAGTTGGTCTGGATTTGGTCGTTCAGGCCGATGACCTGGGCGTTCGCATCGAGCAGCGGGCCACCCGAGTTACCCGGGTTGATCGCGGCATCGGTCTGGATAGAGCCGGTGATTGTGTAGCCATTGGGTGCCTGGATGCTCCGCCCGACGGCGCTGACGATCCCAGCCGTTGTGGTCTCGGGCAGGCTGAACGGGCTCCCGATCGCGACGACCGGATCGCCTACGGCCGCAGCCGAGGAGTCGCCGACCGGGATCGGGTGAAGCTCGGAGGCCGGGACATTCACGTGGATCACCGCGACGTCTGTCGACGGATCGGTTCCGAGCACCTTCGCGCTGGCCGAGCGGCCGTCGGCGAAGTGGACCGTGACCGAGCTTGCGCCAGACACGACGTGTTCGTCGGTGAGGATGTCCCCGTTACGGTCGTAGACAACGCCGGCGCCCTCGCCGGCGCTCGGGGTGGTTCCGCCGAATGGCGATGGATTGTTCTGGGTCACGACGATGTCGACCACGCCGGGACTTGCCTGCCGGTAGATCTGGTGGACGGTCAGTCCGCGAGATGAGCTCAGCGATGTCGGAAGCGCGGTCCCGGAGGACTGCTGGATAACAGTGGTGGTGACTGATCGGGTGCTGGTGCTTCCGCTGGCAATCGCGAGCGCGATCACGCCACCGGCCACGGCACCACCGACGATCGGCAGCAGGCGAGTTAGGCGGTTCATTCTTGTCCGGTGCTCCTAGAAGATTCGATCTCTGGTCGGGTAAGCGCTGTTCAGTAGATCAGCCGCCAGTGAGAATCCGATCAGAAATCGGTGAGAGCCTCGTAAGAGCTTAGTCCGCTCTAGTCGGCGGATTGGGCGAGCTCGACGAAATAGTCAAGCGCCTTCGGGTTGGCAAGCGATTCGCGACTGGCCGCCTTTTCGGGCGCCGTTCCAGTCAGGATGCGCTTGACCGGGACTTCGAGCACCTTCCCAGACAACGTCCGGGGCACCTCGCCGATCTCGCGGATCTCGTCGGGCACATGCCGTGGCGAGCAATCGACGCGAATGCGCTTGCGGATCTCGGCGATCAGCTCATCGCTCAGCGACTCGCCGTCACGCAGCACCACGAACAGCGGCATCCAACCGTCCGTTCCCTCCCGCGGGACGTCGACCACCAGCGCGTCGACCACCTCGTCGACCGACAGGACGGCGCGGTAGATCTCGCTCGTGCCCATCCGGATCCCACCCCGATTGATCGTCGAGTCAGAGCGCCCGGAGATGACGGCGGTCCCCCGTGGGGTGATCTTGATCCAGTCTCCGTGGCGCCAGATGCCCGGGTACTGATCGAAGTAGCTCTCGCGGTAGCGCTCGCCGTCCGGGTCTCCCCAGAAGAACAGCGGCATCGAAGGCATCGGCTGGGTAATCACGAGTTCCCCCACCTCGTCGATCAGGGGCTTGCCGTCGGGATCCCATGCCTGCACGCTTGCGCCGAGGGAGCGCGCCTGGAGCTCGCCGAGATACACCGGGAGCGTCGGCACGCCGCCGACGAATGCCGTGCACACGTCGGTCCCGCCGGAGGTTGAAAACAGCCAGGTGTCCTTACCGAGCTCGTCGTAGATCCACTGGAAGCCTTCGGGCGAGAGCGGCGAGCCCGTCGAGCCGACGGCTCGCAGGGGGCTCAGATCGCGGCCCTCACCGGGTGTCACGGAGGCTTTCATACAGGCGGCGACGTACGCAGCGCTGGTTCCGAAACAGGTCATCTCGGTCTGCGCCGCGAGGTCCCAGAGGGTCCCGAGATCCGGGTGCCCGGGATTCCCGTCGAACAGGACGATCGCGGCGTCCGTGAGCAGCACACCGACGAGGAAGTTCCACATC
>CATPAX010000291.1 GCA_955652215.1 uncultured Solirubrobacteraceae bacterium
ACGGTCGGCTCGACCGGGGTGCCCTCGAACCTGGAGCGGATCGCGGCGATCCACTGCCGGCAGCGCTCAGTGAGCCGACCGTCGTCCGTCTGCATGCGCGCACGCGTGACGAGGATTCCCAGGTCAGCACCCCTATAGCGGTGGTCGCCGGGCCTGAGGATGCGCAGATAGAAGCCCTCGGACTCGTCGCGAAGGTTGTGCCAGTCATCGGCCGGCCAGCCGCCGGTCATTCCCGCTGCCTCATCCAGCTGCCAGATGCCGCTCCGCGGCGCATCCGTCAGTAGCTCGAGGACGTCGTCGGGCTCCTTGAGGATGATCTGGCCCCAGACGTCGGTCAGCCGGTCACTCCCCCAACGCCGGTTGATCTCGTCGACGTCGACCTCGTAGTCCAGATCCAGGTATTCGGCGAGGTGGAACAGGAACAGCGGCATGTCGGCGTATGCGCTGGCGCTGACCGTGGTCATCGAGCTGATCCCGCTTAGGCGCGGGTTCAGCTCCCCGAGGTAGATCTCATCGGTGGTGATGTCCACCAGGTAGTCGACTTCGAGCAGCCCGAGATATCCCTCCTTGGCCAGACGATCGCCGAGCCGGCGGGTGAAGGCGATCGCCAGCTCGCGGTTACGCAGTGACAACGCGCCCGGGAAGATGTCATTGCCGCACCAGCCCCCTCGATACGGAGTGAGTTCGGGATATCCGGTCAGGTCGATCATCAGCGGCCCCACGACGGTTCCGTGGCGAGTGATGCAAGCTTCAACTGCCACCGCCTTGGGGAGGATGCGGCGCATCACCTTCAGCTCCTGACCTTCCATGTCTTCGGTGGCGGCGTTCCAGTCGCGCTCGCCCCGGATGAAGAACGTGGTCTTGCCGGAGTCGCCGTAGGGCGTCTGGACGACCAGATCCTCGCCCAGCCCCGCGGACGCGGCCAGCGCAACCAGCTCCTCGTGGCTGGCCGCCCTCCCGAGGACGTTGGGGACGCTGGGCACGCCCGCTTCGTCACCGAGTCGCGTGGTCACGATCTTCGAGTCGAGGCGATGGCGCAGCTCGGCCGACGGAAGCGCTACCTCCAGCCCGAGCTCCTCGGCGAGCCGCTCGCTCTCCTCCTCGAAGAAACAAATACCGTCTTGCCTGCGTGACCGGTCCCTCGCGGACGCCTGGAGCCGACGAGCTTGCGCACCTCGTCGTGAGTCAGGAGGTAGTTACAGACGTCCTCGATCGAGCCGAACGGATCGTGCGCTGCGCGGCTCGGGACGAATACGCATGGATGCCCGCTCTCGAACGAATCGAAGTAATTGATGTAGTGAAAGCTGCGGACCCAGCGGTCGATCCCGAGCAGGTTGAATGACGTCGGGGAGATGAAGTAGATCGGCGTCTGATTGGTGCGGAAATACCCTCTCAGCTCCGAGATCCCGCGTAGCGCCACCGCGTTTTCGGCCATGTGTCCCGTCCTTCCGTCTCTGCTCATGTGCCCCTGGTAGCTCTCGAAGGGCGAAACAATTGCAGATTTAGAAGGGGGTGGCGCCCGGAAGCCGGCGCGCCAAGCCGCCGATGCGACCGCTCACACTCCGATGTTCGAGCCGACGATCGCCGTGCGCTCGACCGGGAGGCCGAAGTGCTCGATCGGGCTGGTCGCGTTTCGCGCCAACGCAACGAACATCAGCTTGCGCCAGCGTTGCATTCCCGGATCGGCAGTGGGCGTGATCCTGATCCGCGATACGAAGTAAGAGGCGTGCTCGAGATCGAGGTTGCGCGGCAGCAGACCTCGCTTCCGCGCAAGCGCGAGCGCTGAGGGCACATCCGTCTTGTCCCTATAGCCGGTTCGCACCGCAACATGAGTGATCTTGAACAGGCCACTGCCGAGGGTCTCGACGGCAAACCTGTCTTCCGGATCAACGTGTGGGATGGAGACCGTCTCCACCGAGATGATCAGGACCTTCTCGTGGAAGACTCCGTGATGCTCGACATCTGCCTTCAGTGCGAGCGGGGTCGTCAGCTTGCCGGGATTTAGATAGATCGCCACATTCCGGGCACGCTGGACCGGCGGATCTGCCATTCGCACGCTGTACAGGAACTCCTGAAGCGGACCTTCCTCGCGGGTCCGGTTCGCCGTCACGATCTCGCGCCCCTTCCGCCAGGTGACCATCACGATCGCCGCCAGCAACCCAGCACACAGCGGGATCCAGGCACCGTGATCGATCTTGGTCAAGTTGGAGGTGAAGAAGGAGACCTCCACGGTCAGGAAGAGCACAGCGAGTAGCGCGAGCTTCCATTTGGCGGTGCGCCACAGGTAGCGAGCCACGACAAGGAACAGCACCGTGTCGAGGATGAAGGTGCCGGTCACCGCGACACCATAGATCTCGGCCAGTGAAGTGGAGCTTCTGAAAATCAGCACCAATGCCGCCACGCCGGCCGCGAGACCCCAGCTGACGAGCGGAACGTAGATCTGACCTTCGAGCTCTGAGGTGTGCATGATCTTGATGCGAGGTAGGAACCCGAGCTGCACGGCCTGTCGCGCCATCGAGAACGAACCCGTGATCGCGGCCTGCGAGGCGATGATCGTCGCGGCCGTCGCCAGGAACACCATCGCGATCCGTGCCCCGCTTGGAACCAGCAGATAGAACGGGTTCGAGATCGTGTGTGGGTGAGCGAGAATCAGCGCGCCCTGGCCAAGGTAGGAGAGAAGCACGGCCGGAAATACGATGGCGAACCAGGTGAGCCGGATTGGGCCTGCGCCGAAATGGCCGCGGTCTGCATACAGCGCCTCGGCGCCGGTGACCGCCAGCACCACGGCTCCCAGGGTCAGGAACGCAGCGACCCCGTGGTCGACCATGAATCGTGCCGCCCAGGTCGGAGACAAGGCCTCGAGGACACC